>SVSX01000008.1 GCA_015064085.1 Oscillospiraceae bacterium
AATTTTTCAACTGTAGGACAAAATCTGCGCCATATTATAGTCGGTCTTTCAGCGAGACTTATTCTTGTTCCCGCCGTATTTCTCTTTGTCGCGGCATATGTTTTCGGTTTCAGGGGCGCGGACCTCGCAATACTTATTGCCGTTTTCGCGACTCCCTCGGCGGTGTCATCATTTACTATGGCACAGCAGATGGGAGGCGACCACGAGCTTGCGGGTCAGCTTGTAATGTTCGGTACTGTTACAAGCGTTCTGACTATCTTTTTATGGATATTCACAGCTATGCAGCTTTCTTTGATATAATATGTTCTTATATATGTTTTTATATAGAAAAGGCAGTCTCGAACTCGAGACTGCCTTTTTTCGACCTTAGTCTTTTTTTATTTTTTTGCTTCTTTTTGATGCGCTGTTCATAAGATAGATAGAAAGAATTATTACACCTATAACAAGGAAGATGCAAAGCATTCCTTCCCAGACGTAGCTGAGAGAGAAGAGAAAACGATCAAAGCTGAAGTTATCTATAATTTCATTGAAGTTCATAGCTATATCTCCTTTCCTTTAGCCGATAAAGCCGCCAAAGCCTGCCGCGAAGCTCAGTATCAAGCCACCCGCGATAACAGAGGCGATCTGTCCCGAAACGTTAACGCCGATAGAGTGCATAAGAAGGAAGTTCTGAGGGTCTTCCTTAAGTCCCATTTTGTGGACAACACGTCCCGACATGGGGAATGCCGAAATACCCGCCGCACCTATCATAGGGTTGATCTTCTTCTTGAGGAAGAGGTTGAGGAACTTTGCGAAAAGAACTCCGCCCGCGGTATCGAATATGAAGGCGAAGAGACCAAGCGCAAGAATAAGGAGGGTCGCAACGTTCAGAAAATCGTATGCGTACATCTTTGTTGAGATAGTAATACCGAGGAATATAGTAACAAGATTTGCGAGGACCTTCTGTGCGGTCTCCGAAAGAGAGTCGAGAACGCCGCACTCACGGATAAGGTTACCGAACATAAGGAAACCGACAAGAGCGACCGCTGAGGGAGCAACAAGTCCCGCAATTATCGTGATAATGATGGGGAAGAGTATTCTTGTGCTCTTGGATATTTCCTTGCCCTCATAAGGCATACGAATGAGTCTCTCTTTTTTTGTTGTGAGAAGCTTGATTATAGGGGGCTGGATTATCGGCACAAGTGCCATATATGAATAGGCTGCGACAGTGATCGCACCCTTGAAGTTTGAATTAAGTCTTTCTGCAACGACGATCGCCGTAGGACCGTCCGCAGCACCGATTATACCGATAGAAGCGGCATCGTTCAGATCAAAGAAGAGAGACGCGAGGCAGAAGGTAAGGAAGATACCGAACTGGGCGGCTGCTCCAAAGATCATCAGCTTGGGGTTGGCAAGTACAGGACCAAAGTCGATCATTGCGCCGATACCGATGAAAAGTATGAGGGGGAAGAGCTCGTTAGCAATTCCCGCGTCGAAAAGGGTTGTAAGCGGTCCTTCAGGTCCTATCGCTCCCGAGAGGGGAAGGTTTACCATTATTGTTCCGAATCCAAGGGGCAAAAGAAGAGTAGGCTCCATATCCTTTTTGATCGCGAGGTATATGAGGAGACCTCCGATACACCACATCACGACAAATCGCCAGTCAAAGTTCTCGACAAGGCTTGTGAAAATTTCTGACATTTTAAATCTCCTTTCAAAACGGTTACAAAAAAACATACCTATTATACAATATATCTTTGATTTTTTCAATAGGAAAATTCAAAAAAGTCAAAATATTTTTCAAAAAAGATTAATCATTATTTAGTTGACAAGCAGGTAAAAATATGGTATAATACCGATGTTAAAATGTTCTTTGGATAGGAGAAAAAAGATGAGTCAGCAAAAAACAAAAATAATAGTGGGAATTGCGAGCATTGTGGCGGCGGTTTTGTTCGTTGTACTGCTTGTTGTCGGTATAGTTTACGATGGTAGAACACTTTCCAAGGTGTTACTTATAGTTATTTCGGTTCTGGTCCTTGCACTTGCGGCAGAGCTTGCGTATCTTTTCTTCCTTTTCGAGGAATCAAAGCCCAACTACTTTTTGTTCAATCCTCAAACTAACCGTAATATGTCTGTTCAAAAGCTCACCTTTCAGACTATAAACGTTAAGATGAACAGATATCTTGCTCAGTTTGCCTCCTCGGAGGGCAAGATCTGGACAGAGAGAGTTCTCGACAATCCCTACCTTGATATGGACGAAAATTACAAGCCTCTTGTGGCATACAAGCTGCTCTTTGATCTCGCTGAACGTGATTTTGACGCGGGTTGGAAGTGCTTTGACCTTGCTTCTGACGAAACAGTTTCCTTTATTGCTTCTGCTATTGAGGCGAATGGTGACAAGGATATGGCAAAGACCCTTGTTCAGCTTAAGTCCTCAAAGCCCACAAATATGAAACACGTGAGAGATTATCTTGTCGGCAACAGAAAGTATCTTCAGAGCAAGATCTTCAGATATACCGTGGATAATATAAATAAGTTTTGATATTTATTGAATATAAACAATCACTGAGCTGTTTTTTTGGCAAGGTGATTGTTTTTTGTGCTTGAAAAAAGAGAATATTTGTGATATAATGTAATAAGATATCAAAGGAGTGCATAAAACAGCAAAATGACCAGATTTATTCTTATAAGACACGGCGAGAGTGAAGCAAACAGAAACAATATTTTTGCGGGACATCTTAACGCGGATCTGCAGAACAAGGGCGTTCGTCAGGCGGAGCTCACAGCAAAATATATCGTAGATAATTATAAAGTTGACAGAGTTTACGCAAGTGACCTGATCCGCGCATTCAAAACGGGAAAGTGCGTAGCAGATCTTCTCGGAATTGAGGTAATACCTAACAAGGGGCTTCGTGAGATCGAGGCAGGTGTGTGGGACGGACTCAGATTTGACGAGCTTCCGTATAAGTATCCGAAGGAGTTCGATATCTGGATAAACGACATCGGAAACTCATATTGCCCGGGCGGAGAGCGCGTTGCGCAGGTTGCGGAGAGATTCATAGGTACTCTTAGGGATATAGCATCCGAGAATGACGGAAAGACAGTGGTTATCGCCACTCACGCAACACCGATAAGAACGCTGCAGACATTTATTGAATACGGAGATCTTGCGAAAATGCAGATCGTTCCGTGGGTGTCAAACGCTTCTGTAACCGTTGTCGAATACGAGGACGGACAGTGGAAATGTACCCTTTTAAGCTATGACGAGCATCTTGGTGAGCTGAGGACCGTTCTTCCCGCCAGGATATAGGAGGAATATGTTTTTTATAAGGATCGCTGAGCTTAACGTAATGATAAAGAACCGATACGGATACGTTGAGCGGCTTTGCAAAAATTATATGATCGACGGTTGCTCGGAGGAGGATGCCGATATCATTGCCTTCGCTACAGATGAGCAGATCGACGCCGAGCTTGAGATAGCCGAAACAAAGGCAAGTCGCGCTTATGCAGAGGGTATTTGTATTTACAGAAATCTTTGCCGTGAGCTGCCCAAAAAATTTGACGCGTATCTTTTTCACAGCGCACTTATCGAATACGAGGGCAGAGGATATGCCTTTGCGGCACAGAGCGGAACGGGAAAATCCACCCATATCGCTATTTGGCAGAAGGTGTTCGGTGATCGGGTAAGGATAATCAACGGAGACAAGCCTATCTTCAGATATAAGGACGGAAGATTTATTGCCTACGGAACACCTTGGTGCGGAAAAGAAAATTATAACGTTAACGATTCTGTTGAGCTCTCGGCTATTTGCTTTCTCGAGAGGGCAAAAGAGAACTCAATTAAGAGAATATCGCCTCAGGACGCGCTGATGCGCCTCTTTCATCAGCTTCTCGCACCCGAGGATCTTGAAACGGTCGACACGCTTTTTCCGCTTCTTGATAAGACCCTCACCTCTGTTCCTTGCTATCTGCTTGGCTGTAATATGGATGATGAGGCGGCAACCGTTGCCTATAACGGAATGAAAAACTGAAATTGGAGATAATTATGAAGATAAAAAAAGGATTTGTGGTAAGAGAGATCGCGGGACAGAGCGTTGTTGTGGCACTTGGCTCGGCAACCAAGGATTTTAACGGAATGATCAAGCTCAACGATTCGGGCAGAGTTATCTGGGATATGCTTTCCGAGGGCAAGGCTGCCGAGGATATCGTAAAAAAGCTTATGGAGATATATGAGATCGACGAGGAGACGGTAAGGCGTGACGTTGAAAAATTTATAAATACACTGCAAGGAGCAAATATCCTTGAATAACGATTTTCGATTGGATGAGGTGATTGAGGTCATTGAGGAGATACTTTCGTCGGGCGGGGAATTTAAGTTTCAGCCCAAGGGAGTAAGTATGCGCCCTCTTATCGTCGGAGGAAGAGATTCTGTCGTGCTTAAAAGCTTTGACCCGAACACGGTCAAAAAACACGATATGCTTTTCTACCGCAGGGAAAACGGTCAGTTCGTGCTTCACAGACTTATAAAAATAGAAAATGACGGCAGATTCACTATGTGCGGTGATAATCAGCTTAAGCTTGAGCGCCGACTTGATAGCTCATTTGTTATCGGAGTTGTTTCGGGACTCTACCGAAAAGGAAAAAGCTATGACCTTAGTGGCGTTTCCTATAGGCTTTACAAGACTTTTTGGTGCTTTATGCCTCTGCGACACATTCTGCTTTTTCCAAGAAGGTGCTTCAGATCTCTCAAAAGAATCTTGATAAAAAGGAAAAAAACTGTTGACTAATATTGCAGTTTATGATATAATACTCAAGATAACTAAAAATACATAAGAAAGGCAAGAGATAATGATGAAGGTATTTTTAAAGAATGCTAAAATGTTTCAGGACGGAAGATTCGTTACCTCCGATTTTTCCGTGATCGACGGTGTTCTTTCTTCTGTTGATACAGCTGATAAGGCTAATTATCCGAATTTTTCGGTATATGAAAACTGTTATATTTTTCCCGGCTTTTGCGATGTGCATGTTCATTTTCGTGAGCCGGGATTTTCTTATAAGGAAACGGTGAAGTCGGGCTCGATGGCAGCCGCGAGAGGTGGATATACCTCGGTATGCACAATGCCTAATCTTAATCCTGTTCCCGATTCTAAAGAGAATCTCGATATCCAGCTCGATATCATAAAAAAAGACGCTGTGATAAACGTGCATCCCTATGGGGCGATAACTGTTGGAGAGAAGGGCGAGAAGCTTTCCGATATGGAAGCTATGGCAGATGAGGTCGTTGGCTTCTCGGACGACGGACGCGGCGTACAGAGTGAGGCTCTTATGCTTGAGGCTATGATCAAAGCAAAGGAGCTTGGAAAGCCTATTGTCGCTCACTGCGAGGATAATTCACTCCTTCGCGGAGGATATATTCACGACGGCGAGTATGCCGCGAGGAATTCTCACGCGGGAATTTGTTCCGAGAGCGAATGGGGGCCTATCGCGCGTGATATAGAGCTTATTAAAAGATCGGGCTGCGCTTATCACGTATGCCATATATCAACAAAGGAAAGCGTTGATATCATAAGACGCGCCAAAGCTGAGGGTGTGGATATTACCTGCGAAACAGGACCTCATTACCTCACTATGAACGATATGCAGCTCAAGGACGAGGGCAGGTTCAAGATGAACCCGCCGATACGCTCCGAGGAGGACAGACGTGCGCTTGTTGAAGGTCTTATCGACGGTACGATCGATATGGTAGCGACCGACCACGCGCCTCATTCCGCAGAGGAGAAATCAAAGGGACTCAAGGGCAGTCTTATGGGTGTGGTTGGTATTGAGACCGCCTTTCCGATACTTTACACCGAGCTCGTAAAAACGGGTATCATAACCCTCGAGAAGCTTGTTGAGGTGCTCTCGATCAATGCGAGAAAGCGATTTGGACTCAAGGAGGACGTCGGCTATACCGTCTGGAAGCTTGACGAAAAATATGTGGTCGATCCCGAGGATTTTCTTTCCATGGGCAGAAGCACACCCTTTGAGGGAAAAGAGGTCTACGGAAAAAATATAATGACTCTTCTTTCGGGAAAAATTGCGTATGAAAATATATAGGAGGACCTTAATATGGAACAGAGAGTACTTAAAGTAAATGAAAATATTCAGCTGACAGATAGCATTTATAAAATGATCCTTTGCGGCGACGTTTCGGCAATAAAGAATTCGGGTGAATTTATCAATATCGAGATTCCCGAGCTCTTTCTCCGCCGCCCCATATCTGTCTGCGATTTTGATGAAAAAAGCGTGACAATCATATATAAGGTGGTAGGAAAGGGAACGGAAAAGCTGGCTGAGGCTAAGGTCGGAGATAGCTTTGACGTTCTGCTCGGACTCGGAAACGGATATAACACCGCGACAACCAAGGTGGGAGACAGAGTTCTGCTTCTTGGTGGCGGCGTTGGCGTTCCCCCTCTCTATAATCTTGCGAAAAGACTTATCGGCGAAGGCAAGGCAGTGACGGTCGTTCTCGGCTTCAATACCGCATCTGAGATCTTTTACGAGAAGGAATTTGCGGCACTGGGAGCTGAGGTCAGAGTGACAACGGTTGACGGCTCGTACGGTATTAAGGGCTTTGTTACCGACGCGATCTCAGACGTTGATTACGCTTATTTCTACACCTGCGGTCCTGAGCCTATGCTGAAGGCTGTATATAGATCCACTAAAACCGAGGGACAGTTCAGCTTTGAGTCGAGAATGGGATGCGGATTCGGCGCTTGTATGGGCTGTAGCTGCAAGACCAACTTTGGCAATAAGAGAATATGCAAGGACGGACCTGTATTTTTAAAGGAGGAGATCTTATGGTAAACACTAAAATCAAGCTTTGCGGTATTGAAATGGACAACCCCGTTATTCCCGCAAGCGGTACGTTCGGATACGGACAGGAGTTTTCCGAGATCTACGATATCAACTGCCTTGGCACGTTTTCCTTTAAGGGTACGACAGCCGAAGCAAGGTTCGGAAATCCGACTCCGAGAATTGCCGAGTGTCCTATGGGAATGATAAATGCCGTTGGATTGCAGAATCCGGGTGTTGAAGCGGTAAAAGCAAAAGAGCTTCCCGAAATGAAGGAGTTTTTCCATAAGCCCGTTATGGCGAACGTGTGCGGATTTTCTCTTGAGGAATATGCTCACGTATGTGAAAGACTTGACGACGAGGAGCAGATCGGCTGGTTTGAGGTCAACGTGTCCTGTCCTAACGTTCACGGCGGAGGAATGAGCTTCGGCACGTCTCCCGATGCTGTAGGTGAGGTGGTAAAGGCTGTCAAAAAGGTAACTACAAAGCCTATAATCATAAAGCTTTCGCCGAACGTTACCGATATCGTCTCTATCGCAAAGGCGTGTGAGGCTGAGGGCGCGGATGGAATAAGTATGATAAACACGATGCTCGGTATGAGAATAGATCTGAGAACAAAGAAGCCGATCATCGCAAATAAGATGGGCGGTTTTTCAGGCCCTGCAATAAAGCCTGTGGCGCTGAGAATGGTATATCAGGTGTATGATGCGGTTTCGATACCGATAGTCGGTATGGGCGGAATTATGAACGCCGAGGACGTTATTGAGATGATGCTGGCTGGAGCTACGGCGGTTGAGGTCGGAACTGCAAACCTCATCGATCCCTTTGTATGCAAGAGGATAGTCGAAGAGCTGCCCGAGGTTATGGAAAAGTATAAAATTAATAATTTAAATGATATAATAGGAGGAGCACACTAATGGGAAAAGACGTAATTATTGCTTGTGACTTTAACAGCAAGGAGGAGGTTCTCGCTTTTCTTGACAGGTTCACGGGCAGAAAGCCTTACGTAAAGATAGGTATGGAGCTGTTTTATTCGGCAGGTCCTGACATTGTAAAAGAGATCAAGGCGAGAGGTCATAAAATATTCCTCGACCTTAAGCTTCACGACATCCCTAACACAGTAAAGAAGTCTATGGCTGTTCTTTCAAAGCTTGACGTTGATATGTGCAATCTTCACGCAAGCGGAACTATCGCTATGATGGAAGCGGCTCTTGAGGGACTTGTACGCCCCGACGGAACTCGTCCTCTGCTTATCGCGGTAACTCAGCTTACCTCAACAAGTCAGGAGAGAATGGAAGCAGATCTCCTTATCAAAGAGCCTATCGAAGAGGTTGTTATGCATTACGCTCATAACGCAAAGCTTGCGGGACTCGACGGTGTGGTTTGCTCCCCCAGAGAGGCAACAGCTGTCCACAACAGATGCGGAAAGGATTTCCTTACCGTTACCCCCGGCGTAAGATTTGCCGACGGTGATATCGGAGATCAGGTCAGAGTTATGACTCCCGCGCAGGCTAAGGAGATCGGTTCTGATTATATTGTGGTAGGTCGTCCCATAACGGCTGCTCCCGATCCCGTTGCCGCATACGAAAGATGCGTTGCGGAATTTGTTGACTGATAAATAATAAAGGAGAATATACAGATGGAAGCTTATAAGAGAGAATTTATTCAGTTTTTGGAAAGTGCGAGCGTTCTTAAATTCGGAGATTTCACCGCTAAGAGCGGAAGAAAGATCCCTTATTTCATCAATGCCGGTGAGATAAAAACAGGTGATCAGATATCCAAGCTCGGTGAGTTTTACGCAAAGAGCTACCTTGAAAAGGTAGGAAATAAGAGAGCAGTGCTTTACGGCCCTGCATATAAGGGAATCTCTATTGCGGTGGCAACCTCAATAGGTCTTTCAAAGAGCGGACTTGACGTGCCCTTCTTCTTCAACCGTAAGGAGGAAAAGGACCACGGAGAGGGTGGTGTTTTTGTCGGATACAAGCCTCAGGAGGGCGAGGAGATCGTTATAGTTGAGGACGTTATCACCGCGGGAACGGCTATTCGCGAGAGTATGGCGATACTTGGCAACCTCAAGGGAACTAGGGTTGCGGCTACCTTCGTTATGGTAGATAGAAAAGAGAAGGGTCAGGGCGAAAAGTCGGCTATGGCTGAGATCGGAGAGGAGTTCGGTTTCCCTGTATACTCGGTGGTTGACGTTTACGATATCATCGAGTACCTTGAGGAGGATGAAGCAAACGCTGAGAATGTTGCCCGCATCAAGAAGTATCTTGAAATAAACGGCGCTAAGGCGTAAGATCGATCAATAAACGAAAAGGAAGTGAAAATATGAGAAGTCTTATAGACATTCAAGAGCTCTCAACCGATGAAATAAACGAGCTGATAGCTGTTGCGTCGGACATTATTGACAATCCTAAAAAATACAGCGAGGTATGCCACGGAAAGAAGCTGGCAACGATGTTCTTTGAGCCTTCAACAAGAACGCGACTTTCCTTTGAGTCGGCTATGTATGAGCTCGGAGGAAACGTAATCTCGGTTTCGAGCGCAGAGTCATCCTCGGCGGCAAAGGGAGAAAGCGTTGCCGATACCGCAAGAACACTCTCCTGCTATGCTGATATTATCGCTATGAGACACCCCAAGGAGGGTGCTCCGCTTGTGGCTTCTATGCACGCGAGCGTTCCTGTTATCAACGCGGGGGATGGAGGTCATAATCACCCCACACAGACTCTTACTGACCTTCTCACGATCTTCCGTGAAAAGGGAAGACTTGACAATATGACGATAGGCTTTTGCGGAGACCTTAAGTTCGGAAGAACTGTACATTCACTGATTTCGGCTATGTCCAGATACTCAGGTGTAAAATTTGTTCTTATCTCTCCTGAGGAGCTCAAGCTTCCCAGCTACGTAAAGCGTGATATTCTCAGAAAGAATGGCTGTGAGTATAAGCAGACCACCGACTTTGAGGGTGTTATTCCCGAGCTTGATATACTCTATATGACGAGAGTTCAGAGAGAGCGTTTCTTTAACGAAGAGGATTATCTCCGCTTGAAGGACAGATACATACTCACTCCCGACAAGCTGGAGAACGCAAAGCCCGACCTCAGAATATTGCATCCGCTGCCTCGTGTTAACGAGATCTCTGTGGCTATCGACAATGATCCCAGAGCCTGCTATTTCAAGCAGGTATATTACGGCAAGATCATTCGTATGAGTCTTATTATGAAGCTTCTTGGCTTGGAGGTATAATATGCATATAGATTCGATCAAAAATGGAATAGTTATCGACCATATAACTGCAGGCAAGGGCATGCAGATATATAAGCTGCTCGGACTCGATAAGCTTGACTGCTCTATCGCTATAATAAAGAACGTTCATAGCAGAAAGCTCGGAAAAAAGGATATTATCAAGGTGGACAGTGATATAAGCGTAGACATCGCCGCTCTCGGATATATCGATCCGGGTGTAACGGTAAATATAATCAAGGACGGAGCTCTTGTGGACAAGAAGAATATCTCTCTTCCCGAGAGGATAGAAAACGTTATATTCTGCAAGAACCCCAGATGTATCACAAGCACAGAGCAGGAGCTGACTCACATCTTCAGACTTACCGACAAGGAAAGCAAGACCTACAGATGTATCTACTGCGAGACTAAGGCTGAAACAAAGTAAATTGACCAAAAACACCGCCGAATCAGAACCCGTTTTGAGTCTGCATTCGGCGGTATTTCGTTATTAGGTAAAGCTGTCGGCAAATGCCGTCGCGAGCTGATCGCATCTTTCGTTGTATTCGTGCCCGGTATGTCCGTGTACCCACACTAAGGAGACGTCGTGAACCTTTAGAAGCGAGAGGAGCTTTTCCCAAAGATCTATGTTAAGTACCTTTGAGCCGTCAGCCTTTCTCCAACCCTTTTTGATCCAGGAGTCGACCCATTTTTTCTCGATGGCGTCTATGAGATACTTGGAGTCGGAGGTAAGAGTTACCTTGCAGGGCTCTTTCAAAAGCGAGAGGGCTTCAATAGCGGCGGTGAGTTCCATTCGGTTGTTTGTGGTGGAGGGCTCTCCCCCCGATATCTCGCGCTTGAAGCTGCCGTAGATCAGAATTGCGCCCCAGCCACCGCGCCCTGGGTTTCCCCTACAAGCGCCGTCGGTGTATATATATACCTGTTTCATATTTTTATCATACCTCATAAATGTTATTTAATATAGAAATTATAACCCTTTTTTTGCTTTTTGTCAATGACCTGAGAATAAAATGGATATATAAGTCTCAAAATAAAAAATTTCGGGATAATGTATTTATATGCTCTTGATTTTAAGGCTTGAAAAGGGTATAATATAGTGAACGAATTTTTTTGGAGAGAGATTATGTGCGAAATGTTTGAAGAAAAAATGATATCGTCGGAATTTATTTTTGACGGTAAGGTCGTGCATCTTTATAAAGATAAGGTGCGTTTGCCCGACGGAAATGAGTCGGTAAGAGAATACGTAAAGCATATCGGTGCTGTCGCTGTTGTTCCTATAACCACGGAAAATGAGGTCATATGTGTAAGACAATATAGATATGCCATAGGCAGAATGCTTCTTGAAATTCCCGCGGGAAAGCTCGACTCTAAGGACGAGATCCCAGAGGAGGCGGCAAGAAGAGAGCTGAGGGAGGAAACGGGGGCAGTCAGCGCAAAGCTTACCTATCTTGGAAAATTCTTTTCTTCTCCCGCGATACTTGATGAGTGCATACATATCTATCTTGCGGAGGAGCTTGAGCTCGGCGATACAGATCCCGATGAGGACGAATTTCTCGAGATAGTAAAGATACCTATAGACAAGCTCGCCGATATGATCTGCTCAGGTGAAATAATTGACGGAAAGACCCAAGCGGGAGTTCTTAAGGCTCTTAGCATAATAAAAAAGAGGAAATAAAAATGAAGCTTAATTATAAAAGAACTTTTTTCGTTGGAACGGCATTTTTTCTTATTACGCTGTTCTGGCAGACCTATGATTCAATAATCCCCAAAATACTGACCGATAAATTTGGAATGTCCCAGTTCTGGTCGGGAGTCATTATGGCGTTTGACAACGTTATCGCTCTCTTTTTGCTGCCGCTTTTCGGTACTGTATCCGATAAAGCAAAATTTAAAAAGGGAAGAAGAACCCCATTTATTCTTGTGGGAACAATAATTGCCGCTACGGCACTTGTTGGACTTTCAGTCGTTGATTACACTCAGCTCAAAAATCTCGAGCCTATCTCGGCTGTTGTTGACGTTGATGCTGAGGGATATGACTCCGCGATGAAGGAGCTGTATAAATCTGACGTTGAATTTAACGTCGACGGTGAAAAGATCACTCTTTCGGATAAATTTACCGAAGATGAGTTCGTCAACTTTGCCGATAAGTACAGAGGCGTTGACGGAAGTGTTGATACTAAGAACGCCGAGTATTCGGATTTCGTTACCGACTATCTTACCCCCGCGCGTCAGGCTTATGCCGCAAGGACTGTCTCAGTCGCTCCGTCGGCACTGATAATATTCGTTGCGGTACTGCTTATAGCACTTCTTTCTATGGCGACCTTCCGATCGCCCGCCGTGGCGCTTATGCCCGACGTTACTCCAAAGCCCCTTCGCTCGAAGGCAAACGCTATAATTAATCTTATGGGAACTGCGGGTGGTATCCTTATTCTCGTTTCGGGAATTGTTTTTGGAACGGGAAAGGCGCAGAATACGCTTATGAATTATATACCCGTTTTTGCAGTTACGGCGGGTCTTATGATCCTCGCACTAATATTCTTTATGATAAAGGTCAAAGAGCCTCAGTTTGTGGAGGATATGAAGAGGCAGAGCAAGGAATACGGTATTGTCGAAGAGGAGAATGACAATAGTGCGGGAACGAGAAAATTGTCAAAGAGTGAAAGACTCTCTCTTTTCCTTATTCTTGCTTCGGTAGTTTTCTGGTTTATGGGATATAACGCCGTTACGAGTAAGTATTCGGTATATGCCTCAAATATTCTGAGAGTTGATTTTAACTATACTCTCATAATAGCCCAGATCGCCGCTATCATCGCGTTTATTCCCGTTGGTATGATCGCAACGAAGATAGGACGCAAAAAGACGATAATAGCGGGCGTTATTATGCTCGGAGCATCCTTTGTTATTGCTTCCTTTGTTGATGCGGGTTGGAATATCATAGTTATAAATCTGCTCTTTACACTTGCAGGTATTGGTTGGGCAACAATAAACGTCAATAGCTATCCTATGGTGGTTGAAATGGCGAAGGGAAGTAACGTTGGTAAATATACGGGATATTATTACACGGCAAGTATGGCGGCGCAGACACTTACCCCTATGCTCAGCGGATTTATTTTTGATAAATTCAGTATGCGTCTTATGTTCCCGTATGCGGCAGTATTCGTTGGACTTGCGTTTATTACGATGCTCTTTGTAAGACACGGCGACAGTAAGCCAATTGAAGCTAAGGATAAGCTCGAATCCTTTGACGTTGATTAAAAGGGAGAACGGGCTGATATGTGGATTTTAATTGCGGTTTTGATTATTCTTTTCGTTATCTTCGGCGCGGCTTATATTTTTATGATAATGCCACGCGTGAAGGATAAGGGGGATATGGAGCTTCTCCTATGTGATTACGCCCACAGAGGACTTTGGAATGAGAGCTATCCCGAAAACTCGATTCCCGCCTTTGAAATGGCTGCGAGAGCCGGTGTGGGGATCGAGCTTGATATTCAGCTTTCAAAGGACAAAAAGATAATGGTTTTTCACGACTATGATCTTAAACGTATGTGCGGGGTTGAGGGAAAGCTTTGTGATATGACCTACAATGAGCTCTCCAGGCTCAAACTTGGAGGCACACAATATGGAATTCCGACACTCTCCGAGGTTCTCACACTTATTGACGGCAGAGTACCGTTGCTTATCGAGCTGAAGGGTGAGGATACAAATACCGAGCTTTGCAAGCGTGCTGTAGCGTATCTTGATAAATACGACGGACTTTTCTGCGTTGAGTCCTTCAATCCCATTCTTCTTTCCTGGATGAAAAAGCACCGTCCGAGATTTGCCAGAGGTCAGCTTGTTACAGTTTTAAATAAGAAGAATAAGGGGGGAAACGCTGCTCTTAATTTTTCTCTCTCAAATATGCTCCTTAATTTCTTATCCAGACCGGATTTTATTGCGGTTGACAGTAAAATAAAAAATTCTCTTAGGGTCAAGATTTGCTCGAAGATCTTTGGTGCTGACGTGTTCGTCTGGACTATAAGAAACAAGCAGGACTATATTGAATGCAAGAAGCAGAAGCTTTGTACAATTTTTGAAAAATTTATTCCATAAGCAGAGGTTTGTAATATGAAAAAATGTTTCTCTAATGCCGATATTTTATTGCCCGATTTTAAAAAACAAGATCCAACAAAATGGGCTGTTGTCGCCTGTGACCAATTTACAAGTGAGCCCGAATATTGGGAAAAGGCAAAGGCTTGTGTGAACGGCGCTCCGTCCTCTCTTGAGCTTATTCTCCCTGAGGTCTATCTTTCTGAATCCGGTATGCGTATTGAAAAGATAAATGAGAATATGAAGGTATATCTTAAGGATATTCTTTGCGAATACCCTGACTCTATGATATACCTTGAAAGGACACAGTCAGACGGTACGGTCAGAGAGGGAATAATTCTTGCGGTAGATCTCGAGTGCTACGATTATCACAAAGGCGCAAATTCCCTCATCAGAGCCACAGAGGCTACTGTTGTGGAGAGGATACCTCCAAGAGTCGCAATAAGGCGTAACGCGGCTTTAGAGCTGCCACACGTTATGCTCCTTATTGATGACCCCGATATGAGCGTTATTGAGCCGATAAAGCTCGACAGCTGTGAGATCGCGTATGATTTTGATCTTATGCTTGGAGGCGGACATATTAAGGGAGGATTCATTTCCGATGCCGAAAAAGAAAGAATAGGTCTCGCGCTCGAAGCTCTCATTACTCCTGAGGCTATGAAGAAGAAATACGGCGATGAAGCGCTCTCTCCCTTACTTTTCTCTGTAGGTGACGGAAATCATTCACTCGCGTCTGCTAAGGCTACATATGAAGAGGTAAAGGCTGCTCTTGGAGCTGCAGCGGAGGATCACCCCGCAAGATACGCGCTTGTTGAGGTGGTAAATATTCATAGTAAGGCACTTAAGTTTGAACCGATATACAGAATTGTTACAAACGTTGATGTTGATTCGTTTATTGCTGAATTCAAAGCATATACCGAATCACTTGTTGGTAGCGGTGAGCCCCAGAGGATCGACTACATATCAGGAGACAAAGAGGGAAGTATTACCGTTCTGAAGCCGACTCAACAGCTTGCGGTCGGTACGCTTCAGCAATTTATTGACGATTATATAAAGTTACATAGCACAGTCGAGGTCGATTATATTCACGGTGAAGAGTCAGTGAAAAATCTCGCGAAAAAGCCAAATTCCGTCGGATTTATTTTTGAGGGAATGGAGAAGAATGAACTTTTCAAAACGGTTATATTTGACGGAGCTCTTCCGAGAAAAACATTTTCAATGGGCCACGCAGAGGATAAGAGATACTATCTCGAATGCAGAAAAATAAAATAAAAAGCAAGATCGTATCCCTTCTTGCTAAAATCTGACTATACACTAAAATTGGCTGTCTCAATGAGAGACAGCCAATTTTTATGTTGATCACTTATGATAAAGTTTTTTTGTTTGATAAATCGGCTCACAGGTGAGATTAATTCCGAGCTTTCTGTAAATATCCTTGTCAACGTTTGAAACAATAACGCTCGTATGTGCCTCACAGCCCTGAAGCTTTGGAAGCTGCTCCATTGCAAGCGCAGCCATAGGATTGGTGGTTGCCGAAATTGCAAGGGCGATAAGTATCTCATCTGCGTGGAGTCTCGGGTTGTGATTTCCAAGAGTCTCTACCTTCAGCTTCTGAACAGGTTCAACAACAACGGGCGGTATAAGCAGAAATTCATCATTTATGCCGCCAAGCTTTTTGAGAGCATTGAGAAGCGCCGCCGCGGATGCGCCGAGAAGGGAAGAGGTCTTACCCGTTACGATAGAACCGTCGGGTAGCTCGATAGCTGTTGCGGGAGCGCCTGTTGCAGCCGCTTTTCCGAGAGATGCCGCAACGACCGCGCGGAAGCTTGTGTCTATACCTGCCTGATTCATAATAAGCTCGGCTTTATAGACCTCCTCTGCGTTTGCAAGTCCCTTTTGCTTCTTGCAAAGTGCATCGTAATATCTTCTTACTATCTCCATTTTGGAAGCTTCGCAGGTCACCTCGTCGTCAACGATGCAGTATCCAACCATATTAACGCCCATATCTGTGGGAGATTTGTAAGGGCACTCGCCGTATATCTTCTCAAACATTGCCTTGACAACGGGGAAGATCTCGATATCTCTGTTATAGTTTACAGCCTTTATTCCGTACGCGTCAAGGTGGAAGGGGTCGATCATATTGACGTCATTAAGGTCGACTGTCGCTGCTTCGTAAGCAACGTTTACAGGATGCTTGAGCGGAATATTCCATATGGGGAATGTTTCAAACTTTGCGTATCCTGCCTTGATTCCGCGCTTATTGTCGTGATAAAGCTGAGAGAGACAGGTCGCCATTTTGCCGCTTCCCGGACCTGGGGCAGTGACGACTACGAGGGAGCGAGATGTCTCAATATAATCATTCTTACCGTATCCGTCTTCACTGACTATGTGCTTGATATTTGTGGGATATCCCTCTATAGGGTAGTGTTTATATACCTTAACGCCAAGGTTTTTAAGGCGGGTTATAAACTTGTCCGCCGCGGGTTGTTGCGTATAGTGGGTGATAACTACGCCACCAACGCAAAGACCGATATCGGTAAACGCGTCTATGAGCCTGAGTGCGTCAAGGTCATATGAAATGCCAAGGTCGCCTCTTATTTTATTCTGAACGATCGCTACAGCCGAAACGACAATGATGATCTCAGCCTCATCCTTGAGGTTGAGGAGCATTTTTATTTTACTGTCGGGCTTGAAGCCGGGGAGGACGCGTGACGCATGAAAATCGTCAAAGAGCTTACCTCCGAATTCAAGATAAAGCTTGCCTCCAAATCCCGATATTCTTTCAAGGATCTTTTCAGACTGAAGCTGAATATATTTATCGTTATCAAAGCCAATTTTAGACATTTTAGCACCTCAGCAAATTATTTTGAATAAAACAGTCCAACTATATATATTTTAATACATTTTTAGATATTATTCAAGATGTATTTCAATTTATTTTCAAAATTATTTAATTTTTTATTATATATTGTCAAATTATGCATCGCGGCATATTCTGTTAAAGGAAGAGCAATACCTGCTCTTGAAATTTTTAAGGAGGAACAGGCATTATGGCAGATAATAAATACTCTTGTTGTAATCCTCAGGGCGGATCGTCACCACGGAATGAAATGGTGTGCATTGAAACAAACCGTATTCTCGACTCGTGCCGCGACAGGGATTGCTTTGAGGACGTAAAGGTTATACTCACCGATTTTGGAAACGATATAATCAACAGAACGACCAATGTCAGAGCAAAGAATGCGTGTATAAGCTGGACCTATATCGGTATCGATCCCGTTAAGTTCAACAGAGGATTTTATTCGGTAACAATAAAGTTTTATGTCAAGATCACCTTTGAGGCGTGTCTTTGCGGCGGTCGCAGTCAGGAATTTGAGGGAGTTGCCGTTCTTGAAAAGAAGGTCATACTTTACGGAAGCGAAAGCAACGTAAGCATCTTTAAGAGCAATCCCGACGCATCTGACTATTGCGCTCTGCCCGAGCCCTGCTGTGCGGGAAAGAATGTTCCCATAGCGATAGTTGAGGTAGTTGACCCGATAATTCTCGGTACAAAGATACGTGAGCCGGGAGATAACTGTTGCTGTTGTTGCTGTTGTTGCGGAGATATCCCCGATCACGTTGTAGCGGGAATATCGGGTACACTCAACGACTGTGGAAGTGAGGACAGATATCTTACCGTTTCGATCGGAATATTCTCGGTGGTGAGAATAGTACGTCCCGCTCAATACCTTATCAATGCTACCGAATACTGTGTACCTGATAAGGAATGTATAGCGGCAGAGGATGATAACCCCTGCAGTCTTTTCAGAAGTATGGATTTTCCGACCTCTGAATTTTGCCCTCCGTCATATTCGCATCACCGCGACAACGACAAGGGCGGAAAATGCTCCTGCCAGAGCTGATACAATATCAAATCAAAAGGCTGTCGCTTGTAGATATATGGCGACAGCCTTAGTGTTTTATTCCAGCTCTCCCGCGATCTTGACCTCGTCGAGAAGAAGCTCTTTTCTTATGACGGTAGGCTCTGCGATACCCTTAACACAGTCCTCGGTTATGGTTACCTCAACTATATCCTTTTCGGAGGGGATCTCGTACATTATCTTCATCATAAGCTTTTCCATAATAGAGCGAAGTCCTCGAGCGCCTGTGTTGCGCTTGATCGCCATAGCGGCGACCTCGTGAAGTGCCTCATCGGTGAAATGAAGCTCGACTCCGTCCATTTCAAACAGCTTTATATACTGCTTAATGATCGAGCTCTTAGGCTCACTAAGAATTCTTACAAGCGCGTCCTCGTCAAGATCACTGAGAGCGACCGTTACGGGAATACGTCCCACAAGCTCGGGAATAAGACCGAACTTTACTATATCGTGGGGCTCAACGTCCTTGAAAATATCAGATGTCTTTCTCTCGCTCTTCTTGGATATATTGCCAGAGAAGCCTATAGTCTGGCTTCCTTGACGTTTTTCAATGATCTTATCAAGACCCTCGAAAGCTCCACCACATATAAACAGGATATTTTCAGTGTTGATCTGAATAAATTCCTGATTGGGGTGCTTTCTTCCACCCTGAGGAGGAACGTTAGCGACCGTACCCTCAAGTATTTTCAAAAGTGCCTGCTGTACGCCTTCACCAGATACGTCACGGGTAATGGAGCGATTTTCGCTTTTTCTCGCGATTTTGTCGATCTCATCTATATAGATGATACCGCGCTCAGCAAGCTCAACGTCGTAATCAGCCGCCTGAATGAGTCTCAGAAGGATATTTTCCACGTCCTCGCCTACGTAACCTGCCTCGGTGAGGGTGGTAGCGTCCGCGATAGCAAAAGGTACTTTAAGGGATTTTGAGAGTGTTTGAGCGAGATAGGTCTTTCCAACACCCGTAGGTCCGATAAGCAGCACGTTGCTCTTATGGAGATTGACCTCGTCGGAAGGCTCTCCATTGTCGTGCTTTTGATTCTTTCCTGCCTGCTTGTAAAGTATTCTTTTGTAGTGATTATAAACGGCAACCGAGAGAGCAATCTTTGCCTCATCCTGACCGATAACGTACTCGTCAAGGGTTTTCTTTATCTCCATAGGCTTGGGAAGGGAAGTGATCGACATTCCGTCAAGCTCGGAGCTTACCGCTGTATTTTCATAAATAAGTTGTTCACAAGCGTCTACGCAAAAATCGCATATATAAATTCCTGTGGGGGAAGGGATCAGGAAATTGACCTGATTTTCCTTCCTCCCACAGAAAGAACAATATCTCGAGCCTGCATAAACACCGTCTCTTGTGCTGTTGTTCGACATTGGATATCCTTTCAGTATAAAAGTCGGTTATGCTCTTTTATCAATTATTCTGTCGATAAGTCCGTAATCAAGAGCCTGCTTAGCCGTCATAAAGTTGTCTCGTTCGGTATCCCTTGCGATTTCCTCTATTGACCTTCCCGTATTCTCTGCAAGAATTCTGTTGAGGTTATCCCTTGTGCGGAGAATAAGGTCTGCCTGAATCTTGATATCGGTCGCCTGACCTCTTGCGCCTCCGAGAGGCTGGTGGATCATTATTTCACTGTTTGGGAGAGCTATTCGCTTACCCTTAGTACCCGCGGAAAGAAGGAATGCACCCATACTTGCCGCCATACCTATGCAGATGGTGGAAACGTCACATTTCACGTAGTTCATCGTGTCGTAGATCGCCATACCTGCCGTAACAGAGCCGCCGGGGCTATTGATATAGAACTCGATATCCTTATCCGGATCTTGCGCCTCAAGAAAGAGCAACTGAGCAACTACAAGGGAAGCAGTGGCATCATTTACCTCGTCTGACAAGAATATGATCCTGTCATAAAGAAGTCTGGAAAAAATATCGTATGAGCGTTCACCCTTGCCGGTCTGCTCAACGACCATAGGAACAAGTGCGTTGTACATAGCTTTGTCGTAGTTGAACATTAATAAATTACCTCCAAATTTGTGCGTAAGTCGGAATAAGTATTAACTTATTTTGTTGTGATGACCGCCTTTTCGCGAACGAGCTCCATAGCCTTCTTGACCTTCATATCCTCAGCGATAGCTGCGGAGTCTATGCTTGCCTTTACCTGATCGAGCTCAACGCCGTAAGCTTCAGCGATGGATTTGTATTCCTCCTCGATGTCAGCCTCTGTTGCCTCGATATTCTCAAGAGCTGCGATCTTCTCAAGAGCGAGTCTTGCCTTGACCTGACGCTCTGCCTGAGGTCTCATCTGAGCGCGGAGTGCATCAAGATCAAGTCCTGTGTACTTGAAGTATGTCTTGAGGTCGAGACCTTGCATACGGAGTCTGTTGTCGTAGTCGCGAACGAAGTTCTCGGTCTCAGCAACGAACATAGGCTCGGGAATGTCAGCCTCAAGCTTTTCAATGAGAGCTTCCATGAGCTTATCCTCAACAGCTCTCTCAGCCTCATTTTCATGTCTCTTTTCGATTTTTGCCTTAAGATCTGCCTTATATTCAGCGAATGTATCAAATTCGGAAACATCCTTAGCAAAATCATCATCAAGCTCGGGAAGCTCAACCTTTGTGATAGCGTGGATCTTTACCTTGAATACTGCTTCCTTACCTGCGAGCTCTTCTGCGTGATACTCGGTGGGGAAGGTTACGTTTACGTCGAATTCCTCGTCGATGCTCTTACCGGCAACCTGCTCCTCAAATCCGGGAATGAAAGAGCCTGAGCCAAGCTTGAGCGCATAGTCTGTACCCTTGCCGCCCTCAAAAGCAACTCCGTCACAAAAGCCCTCAAAATCGATAACCGCAGTGTCGCCCATCTCAGCGGGACGGTCGGTTACTTCGATCTCTCTGGAGTTTCTCTCTCTTACGAGCTCGATCTCCTTGTCAACATCCTCATCAGTTACAGCGGCAACTTCTTTTTCAACCTCGATACCTGCATAATCCTTGATCTCAACCTCAGGCTTCACATATACCTTTGCGGAAAGAACGAGTCCGTTGTCATCAAGAGAAACAACGTCAAACTCGGGCTGACCTACAGTCTCGAGAGCAGCTTCCTTAACAGCCTCGGAGTAAGCGTCGGGAATAAGATCGTTGATTGCATCCTCATAGAAGATACCTGCGCCGTACATCTTCTCGATAATAGCGCGGGGAGCTTTACCCTTTCTGAAGCCGGGAACGTTAATGTTCTTAGCCTTCTGACGGAAAACCTTGGTTACCGCCTCATCAAAGGTTGCTTTATCTACAGAGAACTGCAGCTCATACCTGTTTTTTTCGATTACTTCAGATTTTGTTAAACTCATTTTGTTTAAACCTCCAAAAAATTATATATATTATTTTTTTACACACATTATATATTTTACTTTTTTTATTCGATTTTGTCAATATCATTTTGTAAAAAAGGGCATAAATAACAACAAATTATATTAATTTAGGTAAAAATTTAAGATAATCAGCGGAAACCATCGAAAGCTCAACGCCTCTGTGTTCGATTTTTTCGGGAATATTATAGCAACCGTGAATATGTCCGAAAAAACAGCGCTTTATTCCGCACTCTATCATTGCGTCAAATGCCGCTTCGTTACAGAAGGAATGCCATATGGGAGGGAAGTGGAAAAAAGCTAATATTTCTCTGTCGCTATCTCCCCTTATTTTTTTTGCCTCACTCAGCGACATATTGAGTCTTATAGCCTCTCGGTTTACTATCTTAGCGAAATCTGTCGGCTGGACAGTGATCTGTGATGATGCGTCGGTGAACCACCCTCTGCTTCCCGCGATTATATAATCCTCAGCCTCAAGGGCATTATTATTCAGTATATTCAGTGTTGTAAGATCTTTTTCCTTAAAAAAGCCGTTTAGCTTGGATACGGTTGACCACCAGAAATCGTGATTGCCCTTTGAAATAATCTTTTTCCCCGGCAATGAGTCTAAAAACATAAGGTCGTCCTTTGAGTCCTCAAGTGACGATCCCCAAGAGATGTCACCCGCAACGATAACAGTATCCGTATCTGTGACGACTGCCTTCCAATTTGTCTCTATTTTTTTTTGATAATCCTTCCATCTGTCACCGAAGGCGTCCATTGCTTTTGATGGATTTGCCACAGAAAGATGAAGGTCGGAAATTGCGAAAACAGACATAAAAACTCCCTTGCAATTATATGTATCAAACGATCATTTTTAGTTATAATAATAGTATTCCACAAAAGGAGGAATAAGAAATGGAAGAAAAGAAAAACGACTGCGGATGTACCATAGGCGGTACTCCCAAGCATTACAACAGCGGAATAAGCTGTGACGCAAAAAACTGTGTATATCACGATTGTGATTGCTACTGCACTGCCGAGAAGATCAACGTCGGTCCGAGAAACGCAACCTGCAGCTCAGAAACAGTTTGCGCAACCTTCAAGGAAAGAAAGTAACATTCCCGAGAATGGGCTGTCGCATTTTGTGACAGCCCATAATTTTTTTGATCACATAAATTTATATACGACGTCAAGCATTTCAGAGGGATCGATAACCTCGCTGAAGTTGACCTTTCTTTCGGTGAGATTGCGAAGAGGATAAGCGATCTCGGTGTTTGTGAGCTCTGAAAGCTGAGCGAGCGCGTCGGTATCAGAGTCAGCCGCGGTATCGGTTATGGATCTGTAAACGTCTGCGGCAAACTTATAAGGACTTGCGGTCGAGGCAACGATTATCTTCTTGTCATCTCCGCTCTCTTTGAGGTATTGCTCTGCGCAATTGAGGGCAACAGAGGTATGTGTATCCGCAAGATATCCGTATTCATTATAGAATTTCTTAACAGTGGCGGCTGTAGCCGTTTCGTCAGCGCAATAGCCTATGAATGTTTCATTTATTGCAGACCTTGTATCGTTATCTACAGTATATGCGCCCTTTGATGAAAGCTCGGACATATATCCAGCCGTTTTTTCCTCACCTGCCGCGAAGCAGAGAAGGCGCTCAAGATTGCTGGATATAAGGATATCCATTGAGGGTGACATTGTGGTATGGAACTTGCGGTTTCTGTCATAAGTGCCTGTGCGCAGGAATTCCGTGAGCACGTTGTTTTCATTAGAGGCACAGATAAGCTTTGCCAAGGGAAGTCCCATAAGCTTTGCGAGATATGCCGCGAAAATATTACCGAAGTTACCTGTGGGAACGCAGACGTTTACTGTCTCACCAAAAGAGATCTCCTTTGCGTTGAGCATATCGCAGTATGCCGAAACGTAGTAAACGATCTGAGGAACGAGACGTCCCCAGTTTATCGAGTTAGCGCTTGAAAGAATATAGGAATTGTCGAGGAGCTTCTTTGCAGCATCCTTATCGGCAAATATCTTCTTAACACCTGTCTGAGCGTCGTCAAAGTTACCTCTGATAGCGTAAACGTTGACGTTATTTCCCGTCTGTGTAGCCATCTGAAGCTTCTGTACCTTACTTACTCCGTCCACAGGATAGAAGACCATTATCTTTATTCTGTCGATATCCTTATATCCCTCAAGAGCCGCCTTTCCGGTATCTCCCGAGGTTGCCACGAGAATGAGCGCCGTATTGTCCTCACCTGTCTTCACAAGTGCCTTTGAGAGTAGTCTGGGCATTATCTGGAGCGCCATATCCTTAAATGCTGCTGTAGGTCCGTGCCAGAGCTCAAGAGAATAGAGCTTGTCCGTAACCTTACAAAGGGGGGCTGCGCCGCCTCTGAAGGAGTCCTCAGAGTAAGCCTCCTTGCAGTCTGCAAGAAGCTCATCGTATGTATAATCGGTGAGGTACATTGAGAGTATCTTTGCCGCTCTCTCGGGATATGACATAGCGCAAAGATCTTCAATATTTTCCCTTGTAAGTGTGGGAATTGCTTCTGGAATAAAAAGACCTCCGTCTGCTGCGAGACCCTGCTTTATAACGACGGCAGAATCATATGATTTTTTTGATACGTCTCTTGTGCTGTAGTATTTCATTGTTTTTTCCTTCCTGAAAAGTGCTGTTTTATTTTTTAAATTGGATTTCAAGCGCCGTAAGCGTCTTCAATGTGATTGATCTTCAAGGGCTTTTTGGTGTTTGCGTCTAACCATATCTCAATAACGTCCATTCGAGGCTGTTTCGAAGTTGGCTTTTGTCTGAGATAGGCTCTCGCCGCTTCAATAAGCCGTGTTCTTTTTGCGTATGTGACCGCGGAGGAGGGAACTGTAAGCTCTATTTTTTCTGCATCGTCCACTCTTCGTGTTTTTACCTCAACGAAAAGAATAAATTCCTTATTTTCTGCGACGATATCAAGCTCGTTGTGTGAAAAATGACGGTTTCTTGCGCATATTCTGAAATGCTTTTTCTTCAGATAACGGGCTGCCGCCTTTTCTCCGATATCTCCTATTTCCTTGGTAGTCATTATCAATTCTCCTTATCAAGGAATCTGATAAATTTTGTTCTGTATATCTCACAAGGGCCGTATTTTCGGAGCGCCTCCATATGATCCTTCGTGCCGTACCCCTTATGCTTGGCAATACCGTATTGGGGATATTTTTTGTCAAGCTCATAGCATATTCTGTCTCGGGTCACCTTGGCAAGAATTGACGCTGCGGCTATTGACGGAGATACGGCATCACCGTGAACAACGGTCTTTACGGGTAGTGTAAAATCTCTTGAGACATTTCCGTCTATTAATGCAAAGTCGGGCTTCACAGAGAGTCCGTCAATAGCTCTGCGCATAGCGAGGAGTGCCGCCGAAAGAATATTTGTTTCATTGATCTCTTCAACGGTAGCACAAGCCACAGACCAAGCCACAGCCTCTCTCGTTATCACTTCGTAAAGCTTTTCGCGTTTTGCCTCTGAAAGCTTTTTTGAATCGTTGAGACCGTCTATAACAAGCCCCTCGGGAAGTATGACAGCTCCCGCTGTAGCAGGACCGCAAAGAGGACCTCTTCCTGCCTCATCGACCCCACATATTATTTCATACCCAAGGTCATGTATCTCTTTTTCAACAATATATTCAAGCATATAAACCTCTGTTAAATCTCATCGAGGGTCATTCTGCCGATCTTCGCGGCCCTGAACTCGTCTATGAGCATATTTGCCGTTCTTTCGGTGTCTATCTCACCGCCGCTGATAAGAAATCCGCGCTTTCTTCCAATAAGCTCAAGAAGCTCGTAATCGTTGAGCTCCTCGTAGCTTGATCTGTCGGATATTTTATATCTTGCCTCCATAAGCTCGGGATAATGCTTACGAAGTCTTGCGCAAAGAGCGGTGGCTATCGTTTCTATATCGAGGATATCGTCCTTGATAGCTCCCGTGATAGCAAGATTTTCGCCTATGATCTTATCCTCGAATTTAGGCCAAAGAATACCCGGCATATCAAGAAGCATTATTCCGATATTTGTTGCGACCCATTGCTTATCAAGCGTGACACCCGGACGGTTTTCGACCTTGGCGCGTTTTCCTCCGCATATTTTATTGATGAGCGAGGACTTACCGACGTTTGGAATACCGAGAACCATTGTTTTGAGCATTCTTCCTGTCATTCCTTTGCTTTCATATCTTTCAAGCTTTTCGTGACAGAGCTTTTTCAGCGCGGGGGCTATCTTATTAAGTCCTTGACCGGTAATGCAATCACATTCGATGCATACGGTATTATCATTAGTATATTTCGCAAGCCACCTTGAGGTCATTTCCGGATCTGCAAGTGAAGACTTGTTCATAAGGACTATCTTGGGCTTATCTCCCGTAAGCTTACTTATCTCGGGATTTCGAGAGCTTTGAGGGATTCTTGCATCGAGTATTTCGATCACTGCGTCAACGTTTTTTAGATTTTCGGTTATCATACGGCGAGTCTTCGCCATATGACCCGGAAACCACTGAATATTTTGCGAGGGCATTCAGATACCTACCTTATTCAACTTTTCCGAATTTCTCAAATGGGGTCAAACGAACGATGACCTTTCCGAGAATTCTTCTTTCATCAACCGTTCCGATGATTGTGCTTCGGCTGTCTGTTGAGTGATTTCTGTTATCACCCATAACGAATATCTTACCTTCCTCAACTGTATAGGGATATTCCTGGTTGGATCTCAGTATCGCGTTTTGGCTGTCGAGATACATATAGTCCTCATCAAGCACGAAGGTCTTTCCGTTCTTATCAGTAATAGTAACTGTCCAGGTGTCAAAGTCGATGTCAACAGTCTCACCCTCAGTGGCTATAACTCTTTTCACGATAGGCTCATTAAGTATGCCCGTCTGATGGAAGACGATAACGTCGCCTCTTTCGGGCTCATAACCTACGTCAGAGACAATGAGCATTTCGTTTTGATACAAGGTTTGCTCCATCGAAGGACCGACAACCTTGCAAAGTCTGAAGATAAACGAGAAGATGATAAGCACTGCGCATATCGCGAAAACGAATATCTCGGCATAGTCGAGTATTCCCGCAACGGCAGAATTGCTTTTTTGTATTTTCTTGTTTTCGTTATTCTCGGGGATATTTGCCTGATCCATTTTTATATTTCCTCCGAACAAATTTTATTTTCTATTATTTCTCGGTGAGTATTCCCATAAGATTATAACCGTCGCTGACGTATCTTCCGATGGCAGTTGCCGTCTGCTCGGTGAATGTATCAACTCCGTCAAAGCTCTTGTCGGTAGAATAGATCATAAAGGGAACAGGGTCTATAGAATGTGTTCTGATCCTTATCGGCGTGGGGTGATCGGGGAGGATCATTATTCTGAAATCCTCGCCTGTGGATTTCAGATATTCGTAAACCGGTTTAAGTATCTTTGCATCAATAAGCTCAATAGAAAGAACCTTATTATCTATTTCGGCGCGGTGTCCGCACTCGTCGGGAGCTTCAACGTGAACGTAGACAAGATCAGTACCGTTTTTGAAAGCGTCAATTGCGGCAGCAGCCTTTCCGTCGTAATTTGTATGTACGTTTCCTGTTGCGCCCTCAACATCAAAGGACTTCATTCCCGCGCAAAGACCGATGCCCTTGATAAGGTCAACAGCTGAAATAACAGCGGCATCAAGTCCCCATTTGTCCTTAAAAGAGGGAAGCTGCGGCTTCTTTCCGGGACTCCAGAGCCAAGCGGAGTTTGCGGGCTTGAGACCGCGAGCCTTTCTTGCTACGTTAACGGGGTGATCCTTTAGAATATCGTAGCTCTTCTTCATAAGCTCAAGGAATTCAGCACCGCCGTTCTCAGCCTTGGGAAGATAATCGCCTATACGTTTTCCGAGAATATCGTGAGGTCTCATAAAATCATACTTATCGTTTCCATTTTTCCAAAGTATGCAGTGGCGGTAGCTTACACCTGTATAGAAATGTTTGATATCATCTCCCATTTCAGCCTCGAGAGCCTTAATAAGCTGATCTGCTTCGGCGGTGGTTATTTCATCGGCGCTATGGTCAAGAATGATCTTATCCTCATAGTTTTCCTCATCCTCGGTAAGAGTTACCACGTTGCATCTGTAAGCCGTTTCATCGGGCTTCATTTCAAGTCCCATGCTTACAGCCTCAAGAGGGGAACGACCCTTAGAATATACCTTGGGGTCAAAAGAAAGGATAGCCATATTTGCGGTGTCACTTTCGGGAACCATTCCTTCAGGAACGTTGGAAACCGTGCCAACATAAGATTTTGAGGCAAGCATATCCATAGTAGGCTTTTTAGCCTTTTGCATAGGTGTGCGATATCCAAGCTCGGCAATTGGCTCATCAGCCATACCGTCAGGTATAAGTATAAGATATTTCATTATGTAAAAATTCCTTTCAAAAAACTATTTCATTTTATTATATCATAAAATATCGGATTTTACAAGAAACTATTGAAATATTTAATAAAAAAGTTAACAAATAAATTGTAGTTATTGCTTGAAAAGAAGGCAAAAATGTGGTAATATAATTACAGAAACAAATATTAGGAGTATTTTATGAAAAAACAGGCTTCCGAAAAAGCACATACATCTGCGGATAACAAGAAAAAACTTATAATTGTTATTGTATCCGTACTTGGCATTATGGCTTTGCTTTTTGCGGCATCATACGCAATAGACCTATATAATGACTCAAAAAATAAGGTTGGCGACGAACCGATAGACTATGATTTCTATCCCGCCGATTTCAATGAAAATATCTTTGAAGATGCCGACTATATGATGAAGATAGAAAATGGATTTATCGATTATACGGATAGCTCAACCAATCTTACTCTCGGTATCGAGCGCGAAACCGCATCCGAGCACGGTAAGGACGTAGAGTTTATGGTTGAATACGTCTATTCGATAATAAACGGAGATCTTGAAAAATATAATAGCTTTTTCAGCAAGGATTATCCCGAGGACAGCAAAAAGCAGGATCGATTCACGATGCAAAAGCTATATGATGTCGTTATAACGAAGATTGGCAATGGCGACGTTACCGATGGCGGACAAAGCTATACAAAATACGAGTTTGCTCTTGAATACAAGATCCTTGAAAATAACGGTACATTCAGAAATGATATCGGCTCAGGGGCACGTAAGCAATATATTACGGTATCCGATAAATACGGTGAATTTGGCATCGAAAGCATAACATACGTTTATATCAAATAAAGAATAACGGCTGTTGCGTTGATTTTGCAATAGCCGTTATTCTATGTAATTATTTCAGGTTCTGTACCTTATCGTTGATCCAATTAAGAAGAACTGTTTTTTCTTCGTCGGATACCTTTCCGCCAAGGAACGGGATAGATCCTGCCTTGACGTAGTGAACGTCTTCAAATACGTTCGTTCCGGCTGTCTTGAGTGCTTCGATGAGACCTGAAGCCATCTTCTCGTCGCCATCTACAACAAGAGCTACGTTATTAGCAGCTTTTTTGTTGAGCTCGAGGCAGAAGCGTCTGAGAACGTCATCGGGCTCACCTTTTCCGGAAACAGCAAGGATAACGAGTCTTTCGTTTTCACAACCGTATGCGGGGGGAATGATATCGATTGAGTTATGATTCTGTGAAAGATCGAATTCCGCCTTTACAAGCTGGGCCATAGATTTGATCTTTGACTTGCTTGAATAATAGAGAAATCTCATTTTAAGTGCCATGTTATAAACCCTCCAAATAATGTTATACAGGTATTATACCATAAGAAAACAAAAAAGAAAAGGGGTTTATATGAATTTATATAAAAAAGTAAACATTTTTTTAATAGTTTGATTGACAAAAGATACGCTATTTGATAAAATTATATGGTAGTTGTGTGGTAGTGCGGGGGATCTATCAAGAATGATTGATAAGAAGAGCATATCCCTCGCCTATTTTGCCACAGATATCTTATTATACAAAATGCAAATTTTGTATAATTAAGGGAATAGAAAATGACGTAAAGGAGCTTATTAGGGTTAAAGATATGCGTAATCTGGGGTTTAGCAATGTAATTATATCAAATGACGATTTTAAACCCGATGACCTTGAGCTTACCGTTCAAAGACTTACAGACGTTGGCTTCAAGCGTCTTTTCTTTGCTAAGGGTCACGACGTTACCTCACTTCCGCTTTGCGCACACAAAAAAGTTCTGAAGGAAACCTCAGCTCTTCTGAAAAATATAAAGCATTCAGGAGCTTCATTACATCTGATATCGAATATTCTCATGACCACAGAATCTATCTATGAGGATCAGATATCAAAGCTTTCCCCAAAGAACTCTCAATATATTTTTGTTGATTATCCCGCATTTGACGGCAAGCTATGGATAGATTCCTCACTTAATTACCTTCTTTACAAGCAAAAGAAAATGCCTGTCTTTATGTCTTTTGAAAAAAATATAGCGACCTATGACAAGGATTTTCTCTCTCATATCCTTTCCACAAGACTTGCGGTATTTATGATCGACTTGAATTCCTTTGCCAATCCAAACGCTATCCCATATCTCAAAAGGCTTATAAAGAAGGACGTTGTTATTATCCCGGGTGTTTCGGGAAATATCGGAAACTATTCGGGACTTTGCGAGAAGATGGATATCTTCAGAGATAGCGTTGGACAAGAGCTTTACACGAGAATGATCTTGAATTCCTCAAAAAGCACTAAGGCGGTCTTTGGACTTACAAAATAATCGATCAATTATTACATTCCCACTGACTGCGGTATTTCTTTTTTGTTGCTTCGCCGCCCCTTATATGCCGCTCACGCTTGTTTCTTTCAAGCACTTCCTGAACCTCATTATATAAAGGCAGATTGACCTTTTTCAACACATCTGTTACGTCCTTATGTACGGTACTTTTGCTTATTCCGAATTTTTGCGCTACAGCTCGCACAGTAGCGTTATTTTCAACAAGATATGATGCGAGAATCACGCAACGTTCCTTTTCTGAGGTTATATACATCATAAATACCACCAACTCCATCAATTAGTTGGTATAATATATGCTCGACATATTGCAATTTATTAATATTTTTTGTATTTATCTGAGGTTATTTTATGCTAAAAAAAGAGATTGAAAAATTTACTGATTCGAATGTTTTTGAGGGTATGACCTCGATATCAGCCCTTATAAACTCAATAATAAGCGGAAAGAATGACCGCAGGATAATCAAGATCTTGTTTGATGAAGGAAAGCTTTCTTCAAAGAAAAAAGAGTTTGGATTTCTTTCGGCAAAAGCACGTGAGCTTGAATACAGCCTTGAGGTATGCTCCGCTGACACGATTTCAGAATATACTATAGGTAATACTCACGGTGGGATCATTGCGATATGCGGCGATCGTATTATACAAAATCTTTCTGTTGAGAAAATAAAGACAGACGGTGTTTATTTTATGCTTGAAGGGGTTGAAGATCCGTATAATTTCGGTAACGCTGTCCGTTCGCTTTACGCTTCGGGTGCTGACGGAATTATTGTCGGTGAGCGAAATTGGATGGGGGCTGCGGGAGTTGTGGCACGATCGTCGGCAGGTACTTCAGAGCTTATTGATATGTACAGGACCGCATCCGCAGAAAACGCTGTAGAGCTTTTCAAATCTATTGGATATACCGTTGTTTGCGCGGGAATACGTGACTCGGTCGATATTTTTGAAGCTGAACTCAAGAAGCCTTTGTTCGTGATAATAGGTGGCGAAAAGCGCGGAATATCACGAGCTGTTCTTGATATGGCTGACACAATAGTACGTATCGAATACGGAAATGAGTTCAGAGGATCACTTTCAGCGTCTGCCTGTGCCGCGGTTTTTGGATTTGAAATAAGCAGAAAAAACAGAATTTTGTAAAAAAGCGACGAGTTGTTTACGCTTTATTAAAAAATATGTGATATAATAAGCTTTGTTACTTAAATTACAGCAATGAAAGGATAAGATTATGAAAAGAAAGAGTCTGGCAGTTATAGGTGTTGGAAATATGGCAAAAGCTATCATCAATGGCATACTTGATGTCGGATTTCCATTGAATTCCATATATCTTTATGATGTGAATATAGCTCAGTCATCCTCGATCGTTGCAAGTAACGTGTATATTTCCGAGTCAATCAAGGAGGCTGTCTCATCCGCTGACAGTGTTCTTATTTCGGTAAAGCCCCAGAATTACAATGAGGTATTAGATAGAATATCAGAGACCCCCAGCTATCGAGATAAGCTTTATATTTCGATCGGCGCGGGTATTTCAACAGACTATATCAAGGATAGACTTGGAGATGTTGCGGTTCTCAGAGTTCTTCCTAATTTACCGATCGTTATCGGTAAAGGTGTTTCGGTTATATGCCGAAGTAATTCGGTTGATACCGATGATTTTAAGTTTGTCGTTGACATTTTCAGCTCTGCGGGATCTGTTATAGATATCGATGAGTCACAAATGAACCCGATCATTGGCGTTACCTCCTCATCACCCGCTTATGTATTCAAGTTTATCGAGGCTATATGTGAAGGGGCGGCTCTTCAGGGGATCGACTCCCCTGCCCTTAAGACGGCTGTCTGCGATATGATAATCGGCTCGGCTCTGATGCTAAGGGAGAGCGATAGGTCGCCTTCTGAGCTTGTGAGCGCAGTTGCCTCAAAAGGCGGAACTACCGAACGCGCTATATCGAAGCTTAATGAATATGATTTTTCCAAGGGTATAGTTGAGGCAATGAAGGCTTGTACCGCAAGAGCGGATGAGCTTGGCGCAAAAAAGGAATAAAATCAAAATACCACTCATAAATATTAAATGAATTTTATTATTTTGGGTGGTGGATCATTTGATTTCAATGGCTCACAGAGCTGCATCTATGAGCAGAGATGATAAACTGAATACAGAGAAACTAAAGGTTGCGTTTCAGTTCTTTATTATGATATTTTGCTCGGCTTTTATCGGATATGTTTTTTGCGGACTTTTGAGCGAGGAGCTTATATTATCCTTGACAGTCAGCATTTCAACTCATTTTGAAAATACCTTTGCTTTTTGTGAAGGACCGCTTGAGTATTTTGGCGAAGCGCTGGTGTACACGTTGCCCGAGATCATCTGCATCACTTTTATTTTTTTCGCTTCGTTTGCCACCTTTAACTATCTCGCAACCGATGCGGCACTGCTTTTTTATGGCTTTAGATTTGGTATGTCGGCGACACTTCTGTTCTTACTTATTTCGTCGGACGGCTCAATTTATCAAATCAGATATTCGGAATTAATTATATTCATTATTTTTAAAATATTTCTTCTCGTGTTACTCGTAAAATATTCATACACGGCGGCGAAATACTCATACTCATTAAAAAAGGTCGGACCTCTCGGCAGACCCGATGTAAAAATAAAAGTGCTCTTCCCTTTTTTGATATCTTCACTTACGTATATGGGATCTATGATGATCCTTAACGGAATATATTGTTTGCTCATATATATTTTTTAGCATAAACTTATTTGAAAGGCAAGGATTGTTTAAATTGAAAAACCGATCGGAAAACAAAAAATTCAAGCTGTTTAATATGAATAAAGACGGAAAAGGAGTTTATGAGGAGGAAAATACAAAGCCTACTTTTTTGTATTTTTTCAAGCTTCTTTTCAGAAAATTCTCAAAAATTATACGACTAAACCTTATGCTTCTGGTTCAGTTTATACCCGTTTTTGTTTTTCTTTACGCTTTTGTGGCAGGAACGAAAACACCTACGGCACTTGAATCTGTATATGCACCCCTTTACGGTATCTCGCAAATAATTCCCTCCGCGTCGATGACCTCCTTTCTTGACGTTCAGAGTATCCAGATGGGAGTTCCCGTAATACACCCCGTTCTTATGGTCGTGCTTACCGTTCTCGCGGTGATAACCGCCGTCACCTTCGGCTGGTTCAATACAGGTGCTGCGTATGTTCTCAGAGGACTTGTGAGAGGTGATGCGGTCTTTATATGGTCGGATTTCTTCTACGCCATCAAGAGAAATCTCAAGCAGTCCTTCTTTATGGGACTTATTGATTTTATCTGTATAGTAGTGCTTGTGGTTGATTTTATGCACTTATATAATATAACGGGCTCATACTTTAACGACGTTATGTACATAATGGTATGCGCGATCGCTATCATATTCATAACAATGAGATTTTATATGTATCAGCTCCTTATAACCTTTGATCTCAAAACGCTCAAAATATTAAAAAATTCTCTTATCTTTACTGTCTTGGGTATAAAGCGAAACATTATGGCGCTTCTTGGATTTGTGGTCGTTATAGCCCTTAACGTTGTTATAATCTTTTTCTCGCTATCCGTTGGCTTCTCGATACCGATAATCCTTCCCGCTTTTTACGTTGTCGCCCTTCTCGGATTTATCTCCACCTATGCCGCATATCCTATTATCGACAAATATATGATCGCGCCTTACGCATCTGAAAACGATACCCCCGCGGAAGAGCCTATCTTCCACGACGAGGAGGAATAACAAAAACGCATCTGTTCTTTTGAGCAGATGCGTTATTTTAAAAATTCTATTTTGGGGTGATAAAAATAAAGTTTCGAGGATCATTACTTGTTTCTTCAATACTCGTTATAGCTCTTTCATTAGCTTCCTGTAAAGCGATGACTATCAAAAGAGAAAAAATAACCGAGTATAATGTCACAGATAAGGTAATTATAAGCTTGACTTCAAGTGAAAACTCTTCAACAGAAGAAACATATATTCCGTTGAATTATGATGTTACGAAAGCTATATGGCTTTCTCAATTTGATATGAACGAGGTATATCAAAGCGGAGGAAAGCAACGATCTCGCACCGACTTTGAGCTACTTGCGAAAAGAATCGTAAAAAATATAAAATCACTTGGTATAAATACAGTGTTTTATCAGCTCAGACCAAACGGAGACAGCATTTATCCATCTGATATCTTTCCCGCTTCAAAATATGTTACGGGTTGTTATGGTGTGTCTCACACCTATGATCCCGTGGAAATTTTTATAAGAGTAGCTCACGAGGAGATGATCTCTGTTCACGGATGGATAAATCCGTTGCGCTGTATGAGTCAGAGCGATATATCAATGATATCGCACGATTATACTATAAAGCGTTGGTATGATGACAAAAGCCCTTATATAAAGGTTGTAAACGGTATTTGCTATCTCGATCCTGCCTACAGCGAGGTGATCAATCTTATTTGCGGTGGAATAGAGGAAATAATAGATAAATATGATATTGACGGAATACATATTGACGATTATTTTTATCCAACGACCTCTGAAGGATTTGATTCCTTAGCTTATAATTCCTATAGATCCTCGGGCGGTATTCTCTCACTTGATGATTTCAGACGCGAGAATATCAATAATATGGTGCAAAGAATATATGCTTCGGTAAAATCAAAAAACTCCGCGTTGCCATTTGGCATCAGTCCGTCGGGTAATACCGAAAGAAATTATAACACACTTTACGCTGATGTAAAAAAATGGTGTGAGGGTGAATGTTACGTTGATTATATCTGCCCTCAGATCTATTTTGGGTTTGAGCACTCAAGCTGTCCCTTTGACGGTGTGGCGGAGGAGTTTTCCAATATGGTAAAAAACAAGGATATCAAGCTTATAATCGGTATGAGTCTTGGAAAAGCATTTTCAGGATATAACGGAACGGAAGACACCTGGGCAGGTGAAGGAAAACGGGAATGGATTGAAAACCTTGATGTTCTCTTTCGCTCTGTCAAATATACTGAAGAGATTGAAAATTGCGAAGGGATCGCCTTCTTTTGCTATCAGTATTTTTACGACCCCTTGTCGGGACTTCCGAGAAGCGAAACCGAAAATGAATGTTCCCTGCTCTTACCCGCTATCAAGAAATTTGAATAAGTATAAATATAAAAAGTGAGCTGCCTCAAGTTTAGTGATTTGAGACAGCTCATTTTTATTAGTCTTTAAAGTAGCCCTGATAGATCAGGTCCGCGTTACCTGTGAGTGTAACACCGTCGTCTGTGTAGTTTACAATAAGGTCTCCGCCGCGAAGCTTAACTGTGATATCCTCGCCCATTTTGCAGATACCGTTCTCAACTGCGGCAACAACAGCAGCGCACGCGCCTGTTCCGCAACCCCAGGTCTCGCCGTTTCCTCTTTCATAAACGCGCATTTTTATAGTTGTGGGGTTAACAACACGGATAAATTCGGTGTTGATCCTCTCGGGAAATTCCTTTGCGTTTTCAAACATAGGACCTATCTTCTTGACGTCAACTCCGTCAACGTAGTCGCTGAATACAACGCAGTGGGGGTTACCGATAGATACGCAGGTGATCTTATAATCCTTGCCTCCAACCGTCAACGGATGATCGATGATCCTCTCAGCCGTAATGGTTGTGGGGATATTCTTCGAAAGAACACTTGCCTTGCCCATATCAACGCTTACGGAAGATACCTTCTTATTGCGTGTGTAGAGGGTCAGTGAGCGTACTCCGCTTCCTGTTTCTATTGTGAGGTTTTCCTTCTTTACGATTTTATTATCGTAGAGATACTTACCAACGCAACGTATGCAGTTACCTGCCATTGTGCTTTCGCTTCCGTCGCGGTTGAATACTCTCATCTTTGCATCGGATATATCGGATTTTTCAATCAGTACAAGACCGTATCCGCCGACACCGTAGTGTCTGTCACACATCTTGATACAGAGTGACTCGGGACAGGTAATCTTGCCGTCAAAATTCTCGATATAAATATAGTCGTCTCCCGTACCTTCCATCTTGGAGAACTTGAGGAGTCTATGCTCGGTTGCGAGATTGTTTATGTCAACAAGCTCGGTATTCTTCTGATTGTAACGGCTTGCGATGATATCTGCAAGTGCGTTAGCGGTATCAAGTGACGTAAGACAAGCAACTGAATAATGGAGAGCTTTTCTGTGGAGCTCGATATAATCGTTAAGGGTGGAATCAAAGAGTGTACCCGTATAGATTATATAGTTTATCTTTTCCTGCTCGATGAGCTTGTAAACGTCGTCACTATCGTTGATAGAACCAACAACGGTTACCTTTGTTCCAAGTCCTTCAATAGCTCTTGCTGTCTCCTTAGTGGCGTAGATCTTCATTCCGATGTCATCGAACTTCTTAGCGAGTGAAACTATCTCGTAAAGATCGTGCTCTCCTACGCTTATAAATACGCCGATCTGAGTACCTGCTCCAGGAGCTTTAAGCTTGAAGCCTGCCGAGGTAAGACCCTTGAATATAGCCTCGTTAAGGTTCTTTCCAAGTCCGAGAACCTCTCCTGTGGACTTCATTTCAGGACCAAGGTAGGAGTTCGCGTCTGTAAGCTTTTCAAAGGAGAATACAGGAACTTTAACCGCAAAGTACGGAGGAATCTTATAAAGACCTGTGCCGAAGCCAAGCTCACTCAGCGGTGTGCCGAGCATTACTCTTGTAGCAAGATCGACCATAGGAACACCTGTAACCTTGCTTATATAAGGAACAGTTCTCGATGCTCTGGGGTTGACCTCGATAACGTAAAGCTCATTGTGATAAATGAGATACTGAATATTTACAAGACCCTTTGTTCCAAGTGCGAGGGCAAGATTTTCGGAGGACTCAACAACCGTTTTCAGCATCTTGTCGTTTATGCTGAAGGGCGGATATACCGCTATAGAGTCGCCGCTATGTACGCCCGCTCTTTCAACGTGCTGCATAATACCGGGGATAAGAACGTCAACTCCGTCGGAAATAACGTCGACCTCAAGCTCTGTACCCATCATATATTTATCAACGAGTACCGAGTTCTCAATACCACCCGCAAGGATACGGTTCATATAGGTCTCGACCTCTCTGTCGTTATAAACGATGCACATATTCTGACCGCCGATAACGTAGGAGGGTCTGAGAAGAACGGGATAGCCGATCATATTAGCGGCTTCAATAGCTTCCTTAAGATTCATAACACTTGTACCCACGGGGCGCTTTATGTTGAATCTTTCAAGAAGAGCGTCAAATTTCTCACGGTCCTCAGCGGTATCGATACCCTCAGCAGAAGTTCCGAGAATTCTTATTCCGTTATCGTCAAGGAATTTTGTGAGCTTGATAGCTGTCTGTCCGCCAAAGGCAACAACAACACCGATAGGCTTTTCGATCTTGAGAATGTTCATAACATCCTCGGGAGTGAGGGGCTCGAAATAGAGTCTGTCTGCGGTATCGTAGTCTGTTGAAACCGTCTCGGGGTTATTGTTAATGATAACAACGTCGTATCCAAGGTTCTTAAGCGTCCATACGCAGTGGACAGAAGAGTAGTCAAACTCAATTCCCTGACCTATTCTGATAGGACCTGAACCAAGAACGACGATCGTCTCCTTGCCCGATTTTTTAAACGCGCGAGCCTCGCAAGCCTTGTCATATGTCGAATAGAAATAAGGAGTCTGAGCATCAAACTCAGCAGCGCAGGTATCGACCATCTTGTAGCTTGCGTTCATTTCGGGATGCTCGATCTCGCCGCCTATTCTCATAAGCGCTTTGTCGGTATATCCAAGCTTCTTGCCCTTCTTGTACTCTTCGATACCCATACCATTCTCGGCGATATCATTTTCGAAATCGGCAAGATTCTTGAGCTTATTCAGGAATATGGGGTCTATACGTGTTATCTCGTTGATCTGCTCAACTGTAATTCCGCTCTTGAGTGCTTCAAATACCGTGAATATTCTTCTGTCGTCCATTGACTTAAGTCTCTCAAGCAATGGCAGATCGGAAATAGGTGCGGCGTTGAGTGTGTCAAGAGAGATCTCAGCTCCTCGAACTGCCTTCATAATAGCCATCTCAAAGCTGGGCGCTATAGCCATTACCTCACCTGTTGCCTTCATCTGTGTTCCAAGCTTACGGCTTGCTCCCGTAAATTTCTCGAAGGGCCACTTGGGGAATTTAACTACGACGTAGTCTACGGTAGGCTCAAAACAAGCACAGGTCTTGCCTGTAATATCGTTTGTTATCTCGTCGAGAGAATATCCAAGAGCGATCTTGGTTGTTATTTTAGCTATGGGATATCCCGTTGCTTTACTTGCAAGTGCCGAAGAACGTGAAACTCTGGGGTTTACCTCAATAACCGCATACTCCATAGAGTTAGGATTGAGAGCGAACTGACAGTTACAGCCTCCGACGATGCCAAGCGCTGAAATGATTTCAAGAGACGCATTGCGAAGCATCTGGAACTCCTTCGGAGAGAGCGTCAGCGCGGGAGCAACGACGATAGAGTCACCCGTATGTATTCCAACGGGGTCAACGTTTTCCATACTGCATATCGCGATGGCATTTCCGATGGAGTCACGCATAACCTCAAATTCGATCTCTTTCCAACCGAAAATATATCTTTCAACGAGTATCTGTGAGATAGGAGAAGCATCAAGACCGTTCTTGGCGATAATAGCCAGCTCTTTGGGGTCATTTGCGACACCGCCGCCCGCACCGCCAAGGGTAAACGCGGGACGAACGATTACGGGGTATCCAATTTTCGAAGCAATAACTAACGCACTGTCGATATCATTTGCGATATCCGAAGGGATACAAGGCTGACCGATCTCTTCCATCGTATCCTTGAAGAGCTGTCTGTCTTCTGCTCGGTCGATAGCTCTTGCGTCTGTTCCGAGAAGGCGAACATTATGCTCCTGGAGGAAGCCCTCGTGAGAAAGCTGCATTGCTATGGTAAGACCTGTCTGTCCACCAAGACCTGCAAGAATACTGTCGGGCTTTTCCTTTTCAATTATTCTCTTGATAGTATCAGGAGTAAGAGGCTCAAGGTAGATCTCGTCCGCGAGGGCGTTATCCGTCATAATTGTCGCGGGGTTTGAGTTGACAAGAACAACGTTGACACCAACCTCTTTAAGAACGTGACAAGCCTGAGCTCCGGCATAGTCGAATTCTGCCGCCTGACCTATAACTATAGGACCTGATCCGATAACAAGAACCTTTTTTATATCTTTACTCAGCGGCATCTTCTTCTCCTCCCATCATATTGATAAATTTATCGAAAATAAACGCGGTATTTATTGGACCTGTACATTCCTCGGGGTGGAACTGTACCGAGAATGCGTTTATGGCGGGATATTCAATTCCCTCGCACGTTCCGTCATTAGCGTTTACAAATGCGATGCTACCGTTTGTAATGCTATTAGGTGCTACAGCATATCCGTGATTCTGCGTAGTGATAAATGTATGTACGCCGTTAAGATCCTTCACGGGCTGATTTGCTCCTCTGTGACCGTATTTCAGCTTAAAGGTTACACCGCCGTTGGCAAGAGCCAAAAGCTGATGTCCGAGACATACGCCGAATATCGGATATTTCCCGAGAAGCTTTTTGATACATTCTATACCCGCAGTGTTCTCAGAGGGATCGCCAGGACCGTTGGAAAGAACTATTCCGTCGGGCTCTGTGGCGGATATCTCCTCAGCGGTTGCTGTATGTGGCAAAACAGTTACCTTGCATCCTCTTTCAAGAAGCGCCTTAATTATTCCGTTCTTCTTACCGTAATTGATAAGCGTTACGTTATACTTTGCTTCATCATCGGGCTCAATGATCTCTGTTTCAGTGGCAACAACAGCATCTACCGCATCGGAAACGGTATATTCTTTGATGAAGCTCAGATCCTTGGGGATCTCGTAGCAGATAGCCGCGTTCATAACACCGTTCTCACGGATGATAGCTGTAAGCTCTCTTGTATCAACGCCGCAAATTCCGGGAATCCCCTCGTCCTTAAGGTATTTATCAATGTCATATTCCGATCTGAAGTTCGAGGGAGTATTGCACCATTCTCTTACGACGTATCCCTTAAGGTATGATCTTCCGTCTACGTCCTCGGGGATAATTCCGTAATTACCTATAAGCGGGAAGGTCTGAATAAGGATCTGTCCGTAATAGGAAGCGTCTGTGAGATTTTCAATATATCCGACGACACCCGTTGTGAACACAAGCTCTCCAACAGATTCGAGCTCCGCTCCAAAGGCTTGTCCTTCGAATATATGACCGTCTTCAAGTATTAAATATGCTTTTTTCATATAATACCGTCCTTTATGCAAGACATTTTACGAGAACAGCCTTCTGCGCATGAAGTCTGTTTTCTGCCTGATCGAATATTTCCTGGGCGTGAGCCTCAAATACCTCGGAGGTGATCTCCTCCTCGCGGTGCGCGGGCAGACAATGAAGCACCATTGCGTCCTCTTTTGCTACCTTCATAACATCGCTGTTGATCTGATATCCGCTGAATATCTTCTTTCTCGCTTCAGCCTCTTCTTCCTGACCCATTGATGCCCATACGTCGGTATAAAGAACGTCTGCGTCCTTAGCAGCCTCCATTACATCCTCTGTGCAGGTGAATTTTCCTGTTGCGTCAGCCCATTTCATAAGCTTTTCGTCAGGCTCATATCCCTTAGGACAAGCCACTGACACGCTCATTCCCATTTTTATACCGCCAACGATAAGTGAGTTGGTCATATTGTTTCCGTCTCCGATATAGCAGAGCTTGAGCCCCTTGATTGCGCCCTTATGCTCTCTTATCGTCATAAGGTCTGCAAGCACCTGACAAGGATGGCAGTAGTCTGTAAGTCCGTTGATAACGGGGATGCTGCCGACAGCGGCAAGAGCCTCGACCTCTTCCTGTGCGTAGGTTCTGATCATTATACCGTCAAGGTAGCGCGAAAGAACTCTCGCCGTATCCTCTACAGGCTCGCCTCTTCCTATCTGAAGGTCTCTTGAGCTGAGGAAGAGCGCCGCTCCTCCAAGATCGTACATACCTACCTCAAAGGAAACTCTGGTTCTTGTTGATGACTTTTCAAAGATCATTCCAAGTGTCTTTCCTTCGAGGATATGGTGAGGAATTCTGTTTTTCTTTTCGTACTTTAATTGGTCTGCCGTGTTGAGGATCTCGGATATTTCCTTTTCGGTGAGATCCATCAGCTTGAGTAAATTTTTCATTTCTTGCATACCTCCTTAAATATATTTATGGCTTTTTTCAATTCATCCATTGGAATGTTGAGTGCCGGAAGCATTCTAACCTTCTGCTTTGCTTTTATAACCAGAAGTCCCTTTTCCATACACTCAGCAATAACGTCGCCTGCGGGACGTACCGTTTCAACACCGATCATAAGACCGAGACCGCTTACACTGACGACCCCATCCGCACCGCAAAGCTCGTCGAAGATATATTTGCTCTTTTCTCTTACCTCAAGGAGAAGATTATCGTCAATACGCGAAAGAATATTGAGCGCACCCGCGCAGCTTATGGGGTTGCCTCCGAAGGTAGAGCCGTGAAGTCCCGGGGTATATGTGTCCTTTACCTTTTCACCGAGAAGTGTCGCGCCTATCGGCAATCCACCGCCAAGGCCCTTAGCGGTGGATACGATATCGGGCTTGATTTCGAAATTCATATATCCGTAAAGCATTCCGCTTCTTCCGTTACCGATCTGAACCTCGTCTGCGATCAGAAGGATATCATTTTCCTTTGCGAATTCAGCAAGCTCCGAGAGGTACTCTGCGTCAAGAGGATTGACTCCGCCCTCTCCCTGAACCACCTCAAACATAACCGCGCAGCACTTGTTTTCAGCGCAAAGCTTCTTGATATCGTCCATATTGTTAGGCTCGGCGTAAACAAAGCCTTCTGTCAGCGGTGTAAAATCGTTGTGGAAGGTATCCTGACCCGTCGCAGCAAGAGTTGTTATTGTTCTTCCGTGGAAGCTGTTTTTTAGAGTTATGATCGTGCTGTACTCTCTTCCCTTTTTATCCGCGCCGTATTTTCTCGCTGCCTTGATAGCGCATTCATTTGCCTCAGCGCCCGAGTTCGAGAAGAATACCTTGCACATTCCTGTCCTTTCACAGAGCTCCTTTGCGAGAAGTGCGCAGGGTTCGCTGTAATAAAGATTTGATGTGTGTTGAACTCGTCCAAGCTGTTCGATCACGGCATTTTTCCACTCATCGTCAGAGACTCCGAATGTGTTTACCGCAATACCCGTGCCGAGGTCGATATATTCCTTGCCATTTTCATCATATACGAGAGATCCCTTGCCATTTACAATAGTAAGCGGAAATCTCGCGTATGTGTTGGCAACGTATTTTCCGTCAATTTCTTTAATCATCGTATTCACCCGTGTGGAACATAGTTCCGATACCCTCATCGGTAAGTGTTTCTATAAGAATAGCGTGAGGAATTCTTCCGTCGATAATAAATACCTTCTTAACACCTCTTCTTATAGCTTCAATAGAGCAATTGACCTTCGGTATCATTCCGCCGCTGATAATTCCCTCTCTCATAAGCTGAGGCGCGTCACTGACGTTTATCTTTGAAATAAGCGTTGAAGGATCGTTCTTGTCTCTGAGTATTCCCTCAATATCGGTCATAGAGATAAGGCTTTCAGCACCAAGCTGTCCCGCAATTCTTGCGGCAGCGGTATCCGCGTTGATATTATAGCTGTTGCCCTCATCGTCGTATCCGACGGTTGAAATTACGGGGATATATCCTTTTTCGAGTACATCGAGGATAGGTGTAACGTTTACCTCGGTTATCTCACCGACAAATCCGAGTCTCTCGTCCTTCATTTCGGACTTTATCATATGTCCGTCGATACCGCAAAGTCCGATTGCCTTGCCGCCCTTCTTTTCGATAAGGTTGACAAGGTTTTTATTTATCTTTCCCGCAAGGACCATCTGTACTATCTCAACAGCTTCCTTGTCGGTCACTCTGAGACCGTCAACGAACTCGGTCTTTTTACCTACCTTCGAGAGCATTTCGGTGATCTCAGGTCCGCCGCCGTGAACGAGAACGACCTTTATACCGATAAGTGACAGCAGTACCATATCTCCCATAACTGCGTCCTTGAGATCATCATTTATCATTGCGTTTCCACCGTATTTTACAACGATGATCTTATTGTAATATTTCTTTATGTATGGCAGTGCCTGTGTCAGGACATCTGCGCGCTGTGCTACATTAAGTTCCATTTTTCTTCCTCTTTCGGTTTTCTGCTGATAATTAGGTTCTGTAGTCTCCGTTGATCTTTACGTAATCATAGGTCAGGTCGCATCCCCATGCGGTTGCGTTGCCGTTACCGTCTCCAAGTCCAATAAGAATTCTTATCTCATTGCAAAGAAGTATTTCTTTTGCTTTTTCCTCAGAGAAATCAACTCCTGCGCCGTTATGGCAGACTGCGATAGTTCCTTTTTCGGATTCGAAGGAGACGTCCACCTTGTTTACGTCAACGTCAGCTCCGCTGTAGCCTATTGCGCAAAGGACTCTTCCCCAGTTAGCGTCAGCACCGAACATAGCTGCCTTAAAGAGTGACGAACAAATGATAGACTTTGCGACGATCTTCGCGTTTTCCTCGTCACGAGCGCCGTTTACAACGCATTCGAGCAGCTTGGTAGCGCCCTCTCCGTCAGCAGCGATCATTCTGCAAAGATATGCTGTAACAGAATGAAGAGCCCCACAGAAAGCATCGAAATCCGCGCCCTCACTGTCGATAAGCTTGTTCTCGGCAAGACCGTTTGCCATAATCGAAACCATATCGTTAGTTGAGGTATCTCCGTCAATGCTTATCATATTGAAGGAGGTCTTTACATCTTCGCTGAGTGCCTTTGAAAGCATTTCAGCACTGATTGCGCAGTCGGTGGTAACAAATACGAGCATTGTTGCCATATTGGGGTGTATCATTCCGCTTCCCTTAGCAATACCTCCTATGTGGCAGGTCTTACCTCCGACCTCAAACTCAAAGGCTATTTCCTTCTTCTTGACGTCGGTCGTCATAATACCCTCGGCAGCCGCCTCGCTGTTCTTTGAAAGACCCGAAACAAGCTGAGGAATTCCCATAGCTATCGGTTCAATGTTAAGAGGCTGACCGATAACACCCGTTGATGCGACAATAACGTTATTTGCGGGTATATTAAGTTCTTTTCCGAGGAGCGCACACATTTTTTTTGCTATTTCAATACCGTTCGCATTGCAGGTATTTGCGTTTCCGCTATTGCATATCATAGCCTGTGCCACACCGTCGGAGATATTTTCTTTAGTTACTGTGAGGGGCGCGCCCTTGACAAGGTTGGTTGTGTAAACAGCTGCCGCAGAAGCAGGTACTTCGCTGTATATAAGACTTATATCCTTTTTGGTTCTGTTCTTCCTTATACCGCAGTGAACTCCGTTTGCGGTAAATCCCTTTGCGGCACAAACGCCGCCGCTGATCTGTTGCATTTTTGTATCCTTTCTTTTGTATCTCTATATATTATAAAACAAGACCTATGGTTTTGTCAATTCCCATTCTCATATTCATACACTGAATTGCTGCTCCCGAAGCACCTTTTCCGAGATTATCATAAAGTGCCATGAGCAAAATTCTGTCTTCATTGCCCGAAACAGACACTATCATAGAGTCTTTTCCCGAAAGCTTATTTGAAGCAACAAATCCCGATACGTCTATGTTCTCCTCATATTTTACGATCTCACCGCAGTATTTTTCCGAATATGCCTTCTTAATGTCCTCGGAAGTATATCCACTATTCAACTGTTCCTTAAAAAGAGGAACGGTTACGAGCATACCGCTGTAAAAGTCTGAGACGATCGGACAGAAGCAGGGCGCGTTCGTTATTCCCGAAACCGCGACCATTTCCTTGAGATGCTTATGCTGCTGAGTAATTCCGTACTGTCTGGGAGAGTCGAGACAAACGCATCTGTCATCGGAAGAATATTCGGCTATCATCTTTTTTCCACCGCCGCTGTATCCCGTTATAGAATGACAGCTCAGGAGCAGATCGGGGCTGATTATCCCTTTTTCAACAAGAGGATACACAAGCGAAATAAATCCGCTTGCGTGGCAACCGGGTACGGCGATCCTCTTTGATGTTTTTAGCTTATTTTCGTGCTCTGCCGAGAGCTCGGGAAAGCCATAGCACCATTCGGGATCTGTTCTGTGTGCCGTCGAGGTGTCTATGACAACAACGTTGTCATTTTCGATCATACTTACAGATTCCTTTGCAGCAACATCGGGAAGACACAAAAAGGCAATATCGCACTTGTTAAGTGCTTCCTTTCTTGCGGCGGGATCTTTTCTCAGTTCATCGCTGAGGGTGATTATTTCAATATCTTTTCTTTCTCCGAGCCTTTCAAATATGCGAAGACCTGTAGTGCCTTCTTTTCCGTCAATAAAAATTTTCTTCATTTTGCAAGTTCCTTTTTTACGTATGCTATCTGTTTCTCAACCGAACTAACCGACGTTCCTCCTGCGGAAATGCGCTTTGAGACACAGGTCTCAAGCGAGATCTCATCAAAGAGATCAGTGTCGAATATTTCAGAATGAGCCTTATATGCTTCGATCGGAAGTGTGTCGAGAACCAGGTTCTTTTCAATACATTCGGCAACTATCTGTCCAACTATCTTATAAGCCGATCTGAATGGCATTCCGCGTTTTGTAAGATAATCGGCAAGGTCTGTTGCGTTTATAAAGCCCCTCTGAGCAGCCTTATACATATTTTCCTTCTTTACCTTCATTGTGCGGATCATAGGTGCGAATATATCAAGACAAGCTATAACGTTGTCTATTGAATCAAAGATCGCCTCCTTGTCCTCCTGCATATCCTTGTTGTACGCCAGAGGAAGCCCCTTAAGGGTGGTGAGAAGTGCGAAAAGATTTCCGTATACTCTTCCCGTTTTACCTCTTACAAGCTCTGCCATATCGGAATTCTTTTTCTGAGGCATAATAGACGAGCCTGTGGTAAAGGAATCGTCAAGCTCAACAAAGGAAAATTCCCAGCTTGACCAAAGAATTATCTCCTCGGAAAATCTTGAGAGATGCATCATAATTATCGAAAATGCGCTCATAAGCTCAAGGCAAAAGTCTCTGTCAGACACTCCGTCTATGCTGTTCTGAGTTATTCCGTCAAACCCGAGCTTCTCAGCCACGAATTCTCTGTCTGTATTATACGTAGTTCCCGCGAGAGCGCAAGAACCGAGAGGCGAATAATTCATTCTCGCGACTGCGTCGCGTACTCTTGAAATATCTCGGAGAAGCATCATTGCGTATGCCATAAGGTGATGCCCAAAGGTTATCGGCTGAGCTCTCTGAAGATGTGTGTATCCGGGCATAATAACAGCTTTATTTGCTTCAGCCTGCTCACAGATCGCCTCAACAAGCTCATGAAGAAGCGCGAGTATCTCCTCCGACTTATCTCTGAGATAAAGTCTTATATCAAGCGCGACCTGATCGTTTCTGCTTCTTGCGGTGTGAAGCTTTTTGCCGTAATCACCGATCCTTGCGGTAAGCTCGGCTTCAACGAACATATGAATGTCTTCACAGTTCATATCAATTTCAAGCTTTCCGCTATCGATATCCGCGAGTATTCCACAAAGACCCTCAAGGATCTTTTCGTGATCCTCAGCGCTTATTATACCCTGCTTTGCGAGCATAGCAGCGTGAGCCATCGACCCCGTGATATCCTGTTTATACATCCTGCAATCAAAGCTGATCGAGGAATTAAAATCATCTGCTTTTTTGTCCAGAGCCTTCGAAAAACGCCCTGCCCACATTTTTTCCATAACTTTATTATACACGTTTTGCCCGTCACCTTTCGGCGGCAGGCAAAACATCCCTTTCGAGGTTATTTCTTATTGTTCTTTGCGTTTACCTGAGCCTGAACCTTTATCGGCAGACCGAAGAGGTTGATAAATCCTGCGGAATCAGCCTGGTTGTAAACCTCGTCCTCACCGAATGTAGCGATCTCCTCAGAGTAAAGCGAATAGTCGCTCCAAGCGCCTGCCTTGATAATATTTCCCTTGTAGAGCTTGAGGCGAACCTTACCCGTAACGTTCTCCTGAGTTTTATCAACGAATGCGGAGAGAGCCTCACGGAGAGGTGTGAACCACTGACCGTTGTAAACAAGGTCAGCAAAGGTTATAGCAAGCTCACTCTTCTTGTGAGCGGTGTACTTATCAAGACAAAGTGTCTCAAGGTAGTTGTGAGCTGCGTAAAGAATAGCTCCACCGGGAGTTTCGTATACGCCGCGACACTTCATACCAACAAGACGGTTCTCAACGATGTCAAGAAGACCGATACCGTTTTCGCCGCCAACCTTGTTGAGGTTGAGGATAACGTCCTTAGCGCTCATCTTCTCACCGTTGAAGGCAACAGGACGTCCACTCTCAAAATCAAGCTCGATATATGTGGGGACGTCGGGAGCCATTATGGGAGATACGCCCATCTCAAGGAAGCCGGGCTTATCATAAAGAGGCTCATTGCCTGTATCCTCAAGGTCGAGACCCTCGTGGCTGAGATGCCAGAGGTTCTTATCCTTCGAATAGTTGGTCTCACGGTTTATCTTAAGGGGAACGTTATGTGCCTCGGCGTACTCGATCTCCTCCTCACGGGACTTGATGCTCCACTCACGCCAAGGAGCGATGATATGCATATCGGGAGCGAAAGCCTTGATGGTAAGCTCGAAGCGAACCTGGTCGTTTCCCTTACCTGTGCAGCCGTGGCAGATAGCGTCCGCGCCTTCAGCCTTAGCGATCTCAACGATCCTCTTCGCGATAACGGGACGCGCGAAGGATGTGCCGAGCATATAATCCTCATAAAGTGCGCCTGCCATAACGGTAGGAATAACATAATCGTCAACAAACTCATCGGTGAGGTCCTCTATATAAATCTTGGATGCACCTGTTTTAATAGCCTTTTCCTCAAGTCCTTCAAGCTCGTCGCTCTGACCAACGTTTCCGCTGACAGCGATGACCTCACAGTTGTTATAATTTTCCTTGAGCCACGGAATGATAATCGACGTGTCAAGACCACCCGAGTACGCAAGAACGACCTTCTTAATATCAGCTTTATTCATAATTTTCTCCTTTGCTGTATATATATTCGTATTACAGTGAATATTATACATCATTTTTCCCCACTTGTCAATAGCTTTGTTGACAATATTTTCACATCTTTTTTTAGGTATTTGGGGCGGTATGCACAACAATGTATATTATTCACTTTTTTATTCAAACATTCAAGAAAAATAAAGAATTCGAATGAATATAGGTAATATCAATATTCATTAGCTTTATTTTTGATTTATTTAAAATTTTTTTCATTTTCTCCGTGAAGAAAAACACAAAGAGAAAAGCTGCCCTCAAAAAAATGTTTTTTAGAGGATGTCGATTTTGCATATTGTGAATAATATGCAAAAAATCTGTATAATCGCACCACTGGGGGTGCTTCCTTTTCGGCAACACCCCACAGAGATAACTATGATCGATCAGACTACCTTAACAGTCCAGCCGAAATCGTCCTTTTCTCTACCCCACTGAATACCCGTAAGAGTATTATAGAGCTTTTCAGCAACAGGACCGATCTCTCCATTGTTTATAGTCATCTTGATATTTCCGTCGTCAAGGAATCCGATGGGCGAAATAACGGCAGCTGTACCTGTGCCGAACGCCTCGTCGAGCTTTCCTTCCTTATAAGCGGCAATAACCTCTTCAACTGCCAGCTTTCTTTCTTCAACCTTATACCCGAGCTTATTCAGCATCGCGATGCAGGAGTTTCTTGTAACACCCGGGAGAATGTTACCCTCGTCGAGTGCGGGGGTTACGATCGTTCCGTCTATAACGAAGAATACGTTCATAGCTCCGACCTCATCGATATACTTATGCTCGATTCCATCAAGCCAGAGCACCTGAGCATATCCCATCTTCTCAGCCTTTTCCTGACCGATAAGTGAGCAAGCGTAGTTACCGCCGACCTTAGCAAATCCCGTTCCGCCCTTAACCGCTCTTACGTATTCACGCTCGATAAAGATCTTGACGGGCTTTATTCCCTCAGCGTAGTAAGCACCAACGGGAGAAAGGATTATCATAAACTTATAGCTCTTCGAGGGGTGAACGCCAAGCATTACGTCGGTAGCGATGATAAAAGGACGAATGTAGAGGGACGTTCCCTCAGCGGTAGGAACCCAATCCTTTTCAACAGCCACTATCGCCTTTATAGCGTCAAGTGCATCGGAGGGATCTATTTTCGGGATGCAGAGTCTCTCGTTTGTATTGTTCATACGCTCGATATTCTTGTCGGGTCTGAAAAGCTGTATAGAGCCATCGGGTGTTCTGTACGCCTTAAGTCCCTCGAACATTTCCTGCGCGTAATGGAATACCATACAAGCGGGATCAAGAGAAAGATTTTGATAAGGAACGACACGGGCATCGTGCCAACCCATACCCTCGTTGTAATCCATTATGAACATATGGTCGGTAAAATACTTTCCGAATCCAAGCTTGTTCCAATCGGGCTTTTCTTTTTTATTTTCAACTAATTCGTATTTGATATTAAGCATTTCGGTATTTCCTTTCCGTTAGATGTTTGCCGCTATTATATTGCCCATTTCAGAGCATTTGACCTTTTTGAAGCCTTCTTTATAGATATCAGCCGTTCTGTATCCGTCGTCAAGCGCCTTATTTACTGCCGCCTCGATAGCGTCAGCCTCGTTTGGCATATCGAAGGAATATCTGAGCATCATAGCACAGGACATTATAGTTCCTATGGGATTTGCGATATCCATACCCGCAATATCGGGAGCTGAGCCGTGAATAGGCTCGTACATTCCAAGAGTAGTTTCGGAAAGACTTGCCGAGGGCATCATACCTATCGAGCCCGTAAGCATACTTGCCTCGTCCGAAAGGATATCTCCGAACATATTTTCGGTTACGATAACGTCAAACTGAGAGGGATTTTTGATAAGCTGCATTGCCGTATTATCAACGAGGATATCACTGTATTCCACATCACTGTATTCCTCAGCCAATTTGTGCATCGTAGCTCGCCAGAGTCTTGAGGAATCCAGAACGTTTGCCTTATCAACAGAAGCGACTCTGCCCGAGCGCTTTCTCGCCGTATTGAAGGCAACTCTTCCTATTCTCTCTATCTCGTGCTCACTGTATTTCATCTCATCAACGGCAACCTTTTCACCGTTTTCGAGGAAGGTCCTTCTGTCTCCGAAATAAATTCCGCCCGTAAGCTCTCTTACGATCATAAGATCTATTCCCTCTCCAACTATAGAGGGCTTGAGAGGAGAAGCGTCCGCAAGCTGCATAAAGAGCTTTGTGGGTCTGAGGTTTGCGAAAAGACCGAGCTCACTTCTGACAGCGAGAAGCGCTTTTTCAGGGCGTATCGAGGGATCAACGTTATCCCACTTCGGACCGCCTACAGCACCGAGAAGTACGCTGTCTGCCGCTTTACATTTAGCCATTCCCTCTTCGGTTATCGGAACGCCGTACTTGTCGATACTGCAGCCTCCGATATCAACCTCTGTATAGTTGAAAGTATGCGAATACTTCTCACATACCTTATCAAGCACCTTTAATGCCTCATTGACTATCTCAGGTCCGATTCCGTCGCCCTTGAGTACAGTGATATTCTTGTTCATATTGGTAATCCCTTCTTATCTGTTCTTTATTGAATTCAGAAGTCCGTCGGCTTTGATTATATTCTTAACAAAATCCGGGAAGGGCTCTGCTTTATAGGTTTCATTTTTTGTGTAGTTTGTAATAACTCCCGTATCGAAGTCGATCGCGATCTCATCACCGTCCGCGATCTTCTCACTCGCCTCGGGGCATTCGAGGATCGCAAGACCTATATTTATCGAGTTTCTGAAGAAGATCCTCGCGAAGGTCTTTGCGATAACGCAGGAAACACCCGCCGTCTTTATAGCGAGGGGGGCGTGTTCACGGGATGATCCGCAGCCAAAGTTAGCGCCGCCGACGATGATATCTCCGCCCTTGACCTTCTTAACAAAATCCTTGTCAATATCCTCCATACAGTGGGAAGCAAGCTCTGCGGGATCGGAGGTATTGAGATATCTTGCGGGAATGATAACGTCTGTGTCGACGTTGTCTCCGTATTTGTGTACGTAGCCTTTCGTATTCATATCAGTTCCTCCTTATTTTACGTCTCTGGGATCGCATATCCTGCCCATTACGGCACTTGCCGCAGCGACCTCGGGACTTGCGAGATATATTTTGGACGTAACGTGACCCATTCGTCCCACAAAGTTTCTGTTTGTTGTTGCCACAGCGATCTCGTCAGAGGCGAGAATACCCATATATCCGCCGAGGCAAGGTCCGCAGGTAGGTGTTGAGACAACGCATCCCGCGTCAATAAAGGTGTCGATATAACCGAGAGCGATACACTCCTTGTATATCTTTTGTGTAGCGGGAATGACTATACATCTGAGTCCCTTAGCGATATGTCTGCCCTTAAGTATCTCAGCAGCTGCCTTCATATCGGAAAGTCTTCCGTTTGTGCAAGAGCCGATAACAACCTGATCGGGAATAATATCGGAAAGCTCTCTTGCTTCCTTGGTATTTTCGGGAAGATGAGGACAAGCTACGGTGGGCTCTATCTTTGAAAGATCGATAACGTAGGTCTCGTCGTACTCAGCATCCGCATCTGCGCTGTATACGGTAAAGGGTCTTTCAACTCTCTCATTAACGTAAGCAAGAGTGATCTCATCCACCTCGAAGATACCGTTCTTTGCGCCTGCCTCTATAGCCATATTTGCCATACAAAGTCTGTCATCCATAGAAAGCGATTTAAGTCCGCTTCCCGTGAATTCCATTGACTTATAAAGTGCGCCGTCAACTCCTATCATACCGATAATGTGGAGGATTACATCCTTGCCCGATACAAAGGGACGAAGAGCGCCTGTAAGCTCAAATTTGATTGCCGAGGGTACTTTGAACCAAGCCTCGCCCGTTGCCATACCCGCAGCCATATCTGTGCTTCCGACGCCCGTTGAGAAAGCGCCAAGCGCTCCGTATGTGCAGGTGTGAGAATCCGCTCCGATAACAGCCTCACCGGGGGCAACCAAACCCTTTTCGGGAAGGAGCGCGTGTTCAATTCCCATTTCACCCACGTCATAATAATTCTTGATATCAAAGCTCTTTGCAAAGGCTCTGCACTGCTTACACTGCTCTGCCGCCTTGATATCCTTGTTGGGGGCGAAATGGTCCATAACCATTGATATCTTTTCTTTATCAAAAACAGAATCAAATCCGTTTTTTTTGAATTCATTGATAGCAACGGGAGACGTGATATCGTTTCCGAGTACCATATCAAGCTTTGCCATAATGAGCTGACCTGCTCTTACCGACTCAAGTCCCGCATGAGCGGCAAGTATCTTTTGTGTCATCGTCATTGCCATGATCATTACCTCTTTATAGGATTATTTAGTGTTGAGCTTACGGTTTATTGCGGATACAAGGGCGTTGATGGAA
>SVSX01000073.1 GCA_015064085.1 Oscillospiraceae bacterium
AAGAAAGAATGGGATCACGATCATTGCGAATTTTGTTGGGAGAAATTTTCCGATTATCCCGACACACTACATGAGGGATATACGACAGAAGATAATTACTATTGGATATGTCCTACTTGTTACAATAATTTCAAAGAAATGTTCAAATGGAAAGAAAATGATCGTCAATAATGGCTAACCCCGACAGACCTTAAAAATCTGTCGGGGTTACTTATTTGTTTACTGCGGAACAATTTTTTCTTGTTCGTAGGGGAGACCTGCGGTCTCCTGCGTGCGAACACAGTTCGCCCCTACCGTGGTGTTAGGTGATTTCTCCGCTAAGAGCATCATCCATTTCGCAAGTGCTTTTTTTAACGAAATTTGCCCTACGGGCAAGTGAAATAGCTTCGCTGTGAAATATTTGCTTTGCAAATGTGAAATATTCGCTGACTCGAATGTGGGCAAATTTTATTTCACGTTGCGATGAAGGAGCAATATTTCACTTTAACTGATAACATTCCCGTCAGCGAGCGCTATTAAAAATTGATTTCCGAGGAATTATATAAAAACTATTGAAAAGCAAATTGTTTTGTGATATAATGCGATTGATTTGATATTAATGCGAGGAGGCATTGATGAATATGAAAAAATATACTGAAATTTCCGCAAAAAAGGATTACGGCGAGAGGATCGACAGGATCGTTGATCTCCTTTTTGACATTCATATAGGCGACAAAGCCCTTTGGGCAAAGTTTGTCGACGAGTTCAGACTCAGACAGGATGGCAAGAATAACGGTTGGAGAGGCGAATATTGGGGCAAGAGTATGCGAGGCGCGTGTCTCGTTTACGAATATTCGAGGGACGAGAAGCTATATGAGGTCCTCAGTGAGACCGTGAGAGATATGATAACCGTTGCCGACGGCGACGGCAGGGTCTCGACCTACAGCCGTGAGACCGAATTCTGGGGCTGGGATCTCTGGTCGAGAAAATACGTAATGCTCGGACTTGAATACTACCTCGATATCTGCCGTGACGAGAGCCTTAAGGGTGAGATAATCGAATTTATCCGCGGTTGCGCCGACTATATAGTAAAATGTATAGGAGAAGGGGAAGGACAGAAGAGGATAGTCGAGACCTCCAACTATTGGCTCGGACTTAACTCCTCCTCGATACTCGAGCCCTTTGTGAAGCTCTATAAGCTCACGGGAGAGAAGAAATATCTTGATTTCTCCGAGTACATTATCAAGGAGGGAGGCGCGAAGGGTGTAAACATCTTCGAGCTTGCCTACGAAAACAAGCTCAAGCCCTGCCAGTACGGAGTTGCAAAGGCTTATGAGATGATGTCCTGCTTCGAGGGTCTTTATGAGTATTACCTTATAACGGGCGTTGAGAAATACAAGGTCACCCTTGAAAGGTTCGCGAGAGCCGTTATCGAGTCCGAGGTGACTATCATAGGCTGTTGCGGTGTTACCCACGAGCTTTTCGACTATTCTAAATACAGACAGACCGCAAGATATGAGGGCGTCAGCCAGGAGACCTGCGTGAGCGTGACCTGGATGAAGTTCTGCGCGAGAATGCTTGAGCTCACGGGCGACAGCCGATATGCCGACGCCATCGAGACTACGTATTATAACGCATACCTCGGCGCGCTTAATGAGAACAGATGTCTTTCAAACACAACAGAAGGGTCGCATCTCAGAAAGTACATTGAAAAATACGGCAATGATTTCAAGATAACATTGTTGCCCTTCGACAGCTACAGTCCTCTCCTTTCGGATAAGAGGGGACAGAAGACGGGTGGCTTTCAGGTCCTTGCCGACAAGTCCTATTACGGCTGCTGCGCTTGCATAGGCGCGGCGGGACTCGGAGTCTTCCTCAAGAGCGGAATTGCCGCCGACAGCGACGGCATCGTGATAAATCAGTATATCGACGGAAAGACCGAGCTTATGCTTGACGGCGAGAATGTCTCAATAGATGTTGAGACGGCGTATCCCCGCGACGGAAAGATAAATATTGTGATCGACTCGGAAAAGAGCTTTTCTGTAAAGCTGAGGATACCCGCCTTCGCAAAGGGTGAATATAAGCTTTGCGGAGAAGCGAAGAGGACCGACAGCGGATATATTTCGGTAGAGAAGACCGACAAGCGCCTCTCGCTCACTCTTGAATTTGATATGAAGCTCACAGCCCACCGTCCCTTTATGTGGGATACCCTTTACACCTATGTCAACCAAAGAGGATACAGAGAAATGGCGAGAGTCGAGCTTGCTCACAGCGCCGAGGAGGAGAAATTCATAGCCTTTACGAGAGGACCTCTTGTGCTTGGCGTTGACTCGAGAATGGGCATACCCGCTGAGACGGTATTTGACTTTGAGCTTAACGAGGGTGATATTCTTGACTGCGAGCTTTCGGACAAGAAATTTGACGGAATCGAGGCAACGGTGCTCCTTGAGGTCAAGGACAAAAAGGGATGTGCCGTGACCCTTGGTGATTACGCCTCCCTCGGAAAGGATTGGAAGAGCGATATTGCGGCATGGCTCGCGACTGAAAAGGCGTGAGGGGTCAAATCTGACATATATCCGAGAGCGGCTTCAAATGAAATTTGAAGCCGCTCTCTTCTTTTTTTACTTTATATTTTGTCAAAATATGATAAATTTTGTTGATTTTTCTGAAAAAATGTGTTATAATGAATACATATTTTTGTTTCGGATTTTCGACACCAACAAATTCTCTTTACGAGGTATATAAATGGTAACCTTTTTAACTTTGCTCAGTCTTGCTTATATGATCCTTGCGTCGGGACAGATAATATATTCCTTCGCGAAAGCGGGACGCGCAGGACGCTGTAAGCTTCTGAAAAACTATAAAAAGGGAAAGTTTGCGGCTATTTTTGTAGCTGTCTTTCCGCTCTACGTTGCGGCGTATATCACAAAGGGACAGAACCTTTTGCGAATAATCATCAATTCCTTTAACTCGACATTGCGTGTCGTAGCGCTCTCCTTTGATCTTGACGTCCTTGAGCCTGTGGCGAAGAGCAGCAATCTTTTCCATGCCGCTATCGCCCTTTGTCTTATTCTCGCTGTAGTCAACGCCTTTCTGCTTTCAACGTCGCTCCTTTTCCGCAGAATATTCAACGCAAGAGTTCTGCGCCGTATAAAGCGCGGCAAGCGAGACGTTTGCATTCTTGTTGGGTTTAATGACAAGGGACGTCGGATACTTTCCTCGGTGAACGTGAAAAAGAGAAAGCTTGACGTGCTGGTGCTCTCGTCATCTCTGACCGATGGTGATAAGGAAAGCATCTACGTTGCCCGAGGCGGTTTCAGCTCCTTCGGCGGCGATCTTTATGGAGCTCTCGATAAGGAGTGCGGAGGCTTCAAGAACGGCTTCAGTAAGCGCCACTGCGCGGTGATCCTTCTTTCCGAAAGCGAGGAGGAGAACCTCAAGCTCGCCTTCAGTGCGTCGAAGATAGCCGAGAGCCTCGGTGAGGACCTTTGCCTTGTGAGCGACAGAAAGGTGGGGCTTGATACATACCTCTTCAGCAATAACGCGGGAGAGACGGTCTACAGAAGGATAGTCAGAAGCTCCTTTGGCACTGTTCACTGTATGAATAAGTACCAGATGCTCGCCTGCGACTTTACTCAGAAATACCCGCTGACCGAATTTATTCCACATCTTATAGATAAAGACCACGCCGCGCTTATTGAGGGAAGCGACGTGCGGACGATAATGCTCGGCTTTGGCAAGATGAACCGACAGCTTTTCAGAATCTACACACAAAATAACCAGTGTATGGTGACCGAGAAGGGCGTTCCGAAATATAAGCCGCTGAAATTCTATATATTCGATAAGGATAAATCCTACGAGGAATCCTCCTTTAACCACACGTATCTCCACTATGAAAGGTGGAAAAAGGAGCAGACCGACAAGAGCGATTATTTTGATCTGCCTCCCGAGCCCGCCGAGATGGAATTCAAGAATAAGGATATCAATACGGGTGAGTTCAAAACCCTCTTCCGTGAGTCACTGACAACGAGCGAGAAGGGGCACAATAACGTCATAATCGCGATGGGTACTGACCTTGAAGCCCTTGAGCTTGCCGAGAAGGTAGCCGTTGACGTCCGCGAGATTGGAGCAGAGAATAACACCGTGATATTTGTCCGCGTGAGAAACAGCTCGCTCCTTAAACAGATAATGAAGGAAAAGGGCGGGGAGATCCCGATAATCCCCTTTGGAGACGAGCTCTCTCTCTACAGCTATGACAGAATCGTAAATCCATCCCTCGAGGGAATGGCGAAGGACCGTCACCTCTGCTATGCTATCGAGGAGGACAGCGACAAGAGCGACGACGAGCTTCGCCGTGAAGCCTTTGAAAAATGGCTTTTCCGCTGGGAAAATATACAGCGTGAGTCGAACGTCTACGCAATACTTTCGATAAGAATGAAGCTCCAGCTTTTGGGCTATGATTGTGTTCCTTTCGGCGATCCCGCACCCAATGCCGCAAATAGCTTTCTGGATGCCTATGAAAAGGGAAATAAGATAGTACACAAGGAAAGGACCGTTAACGGCAAGAAGCTTGTAGACTATAAAGTGCCGTACCGCGTCGAGGGATCGCCGAGAAGCGTCCTCGCTGAGCTCGAGCACAGCCGTTGGAACGCCTACCACATCTGCAACGGCTTTGTCCCCGCAAGTAAGAGAGAGTATCTGGAAGAGGATAAAAACTCGCTTATGCGCCGCAGAAAGCATATAAATATCACCACCTTCAAAGGGCTTGACGACTTCGACAGGTGGAGAGCAAAGCCGAATGAGGAGCTCCCCGACATCATCTTCTACGATTATCAGCTTATGGATGACGCCGTTTGGATACTCGGCAGAAACGGATATAAAATAATTAAAAGAAAATAAATTTGAAGGAGACTCAAATGAGATTAATATCGGATTCGCAATTTGATATAAGACAGTATTACGGAAATCTGGTCTTGCTTTACCCCGAAGGCTATCCCGAGCTTACCGCCCCTCTTCGCGAGAGGCTTGACGTTTCGGGTCACGTCTACCACTGCTGTGCCGTTGGCGCTTCAATGCTTATGAAGGGAGATTCCTTTGACAACGTTATAGGACTGCTCGACAGGTGCGCCTGCCTCATTCCCATTATGAACGCCGAGGTCTTCAAGGAGGAGAATGCGGTCACAAGGGCAATGTTCTGGTACTTTATCGGATTTATGCGCGCGAGAGTTCAGGAGTCGATAGTGCCTTATATTCCCCTTGGGGAGGAGGGCGAGGAGAAGCCCGACCTCAGAGGAACGCCGCTTCAGGGTATCGACATAATGTACGATCCCGACACATTTATGAAAAAAGTTCCCGCAAAGTTCGGCACAAAGCTTCTTTGCTATGATTATTACGAGAACAGAACCACCAACCACTACGCTGTAAGACGTATCAGCTTCCGATGCCTGAGTCTGCATTTCGTAATATATGAAAAGGCTTTCCAGAATGCAAGGATGCTGTATAATTACTTTAACGACAGGGAAAAGAACGATAGTCAGTTCGATAAGTTTATCGAGAATGAGATAGTCAGCGGCTGCCGTGTGGTAAGCTTCGGAACAGACACAAAGCTCGAGCCGCAGATGATGGTCTACCGCGACGAGGTCCATACCTACGTCAAGGATTACCCGAGAGCGCTTGTGGGAAAGAAAAATTACCGCAGAATGACCGATAAGCAGAAGCTCGAAACGGGGGTTCACGCAGAGTTTACAATGGACGTTCTCGTACCCGTACATAAGCTCCTCGGCGCGTATCTGAAATGCTATGTCACCACCACAGATCCCGAGTGTCCTATAACCGTTCTTCTCGCTCTCCTGGAGCCCGATTTCTGTAACGGTCATACATCGGAGTATGATCCGCAAAAGGTAGGAGTACTTTTGAAAGTGGAGTATTGGAAGAAAGTATATCCCGATGACCTTTATGTTTATGAGGATACAAAAAAACGTGAGAAGCGTATGTATTTCTCACTGAAGCTTAAGACCGATGAGCCGCTCCTGCCTGCCGATCCCGCACTGAATGTCGGCGACACCCTTGATTATATTTTCCCGCAGTGATTGCAGAAAGGAATAACAAAATGCTGGATGTTATGGGCTCCCGCCTGGGAGATTTTGATTTTTCGACCCGTCTGCTGGAGGAAAGAGAAAAGAAATTCTACGGAGTTTTCATATCTCACGCCACCAGCGATAACGATACCTACCTTTACCCCCTTCGTGACGCTATGATAGAGAAAAAACTCTACCCCCTCTGCGACAGAGATTTTCTTGCGGGTGGAGATGATTTTCAGGTCAAAATAGAGAGCACACTTGATTGCTATGCGGCTGTCGCCATTATCACCGAGGCATCACTTCGCTCCAATTGGGTGAATTACGAGCTCGGAATACTCGCGGGAAAGGAGATCCCGATCTTCCTCTGGGATCCCGAAAATATTCTCAGCCGTGAGCCCGAGGAGGGGCAGATCGACTACAGAAGCTTCGCTGACGCGCATTTTAACGAGTTTTTACCCTCATACGTGCATATGGAAGACCTGCTTAAGGCGATCTGCGACCTGTCGCCCTATTCCGATATGTTCTGTGAGGAAAACGCAATGCTCGACTGTCAGACCTTCCGCGACAGAATGAACGAGTACGCCGAGACCGTCATCGCTACCCTTGAGTCGGATATATTCGACGAGTATTACAGTGACTTTGCCGAGTGTAAGATCGGTACACTGATAACCAATTTCGGTATGTTTTATCCAAACCACGGCGACGGAGAAAACTGCTTCGCGAGAAAGATTGCTATGCCTCTGAATGACGGAGTTTGCGCTCATAACGGAATTCCTTGCGCACTCTCGCTTCCGAGGCTTCTCGGCGAGGACAATAAGGAATGTGTGCTTCTGAATCACGTTATGTATAACGGACGTGTGCTTCAGACGGGTGATAAGGACCGCCGCGGCGAAAGAGTTAACAGAGGCTGTCTCATCTTCCACCTTCCCGTTCACAAGCTTTACGGAACTGAATTCAAGTTTATTATCGACGTGCAGGATAACGCTCGGTATGACTCGATAATGTCGCTTCTCGAGAAGGCGGGAATGAATCCCACCTCGTCGGGATCAATGCTCGGCGGACGTATCTATATCTCGCTGCCCGAGCGCCGCTCGCAGGGACTTTTCAGACTGGATCACCAGTTCAATAATAATTTCCTTTGCCCCCACGCAACAAGATAATAGGGAAGTAACATTTTTTTAGAGGCGGATCGCTTGCTGAATAGCGATCCGCTTCTTTGGCTATAATAACAAAGAGATATGGATATAATGTACAAAACAATACCTTTAAAAATATTAACAACTGCCAAGAATACCAAAAGTAAAAAAATCCGAAAAAAATTAAAAAAAGTGCTTGACAAAGGAAAGAGGTTATGATATAATAGTCAAGCTGTCCGCAAGGCGGGCGGCACGGTCATTGAAAATT
>SVSX01000009.1 GCA_015064085.1 Oscillospiraceae bacterium
ACTTGCTCAGGGCAGAAATAGAGCGGACCGCCGAGGAAGAGGACCTTCGGCTTTATTTTTCTGCCCTGAGCAAGTCCCGCGATGGTCTGATTTACCACCGCCTGATAGATACTCGCGGCAACGTCCTCCTTCCGCGCGCCCTGATTGAGCAGGGGCTGAATGTCGGTCTTGGCAAATACGCCGCATCTCGAGGCTATGGGATATATTCTCTTAGCGTCGAGGCTGAGCCTGTCCATTTCGTCGACGGTGAGGTCGAGAAGGGTAGCCATCTGGTCTATAAAAGCGCCCGTACCGCCCGCGCACGTTCCGTTCATTCGCTCGTCAGTTCCGCCGTCGAAAAAGATTATCTTCGCGTCCTCTCCTCCGAGCTCGATTATCGTCGAGGTATCGGGGCAGAGCTCCTTAACAAGCTCACCCGTGGCGAATACCTCCTGAACGAAGGGAATTCCCGCCGACTCGGCAAGTCCCAGACCCGCCGAGCCCGAGAGAGCCACGGTGAATTCATTGTCGCCGATGATCGGCTCGATCTCACGGAGAAGCTCGAGGGTCTTGGCTCTTACTCTTGACAGATGCCTTTCGTATTTTTCAAAAAGTACCTTTCCGTTTTCGGTGAGGACTATCTTGGCTGTCGTTGAGCCGATGTCAATTCCGAGGGAGAAGGGATATTTTTTATTTTCGGTCATATCATACCTCGTGTTTTTTATTCCAGCTCAAACGCTCCCGTATAGAGCTGGTAGTATTTGCCCTTTTCGGCAATGAGCTTTTCGTGGTTTCCTCTTTCGATGATCCTTCCGTTTTCAAGGACCATAATAACGTCGGAGTTTCTGACGGTCGAGAGGCGGTGGGCGATCACGAATACCGTTCTGCCCTTCATAAGGGCGTCCATACCTCTTTGAACGAGCGCCTCGGTTCTTGTGTCTATCGAGGAGGTCGCCTCGTCGAGTATCATAACGGGCGGGTCTGCCACGGCGCTTCTCGCTATCGATATAAGCTGTCTCTGACCCTGAGAGAGGTTAGCGCCGTTTGAGGTGAGCATAGTGTTATAGCCCTCGGGGAGTCTTGTTATAAAGTCGTGGGCATTCGCGAGCTTTGCCGCCTCGATACATTCCTCGTCGGTGGCATCGAGCTTGCCGTATCGGATATTCTCAAGGACAGTACCCGTAAAGAGATTGGTATCCTGAAGAACTATGCCGAGTGAGCGGCGGAGGTCCGCCTTTTTTATCTTGTTGATATTGATACCGTCGTAGCGTATCTTTCCGTCGTCGATATCGTAGAAGCGGTTTATAAGGTTTGTTATTGTGGTCTTACCCGCGCCCGTAGCGCCGACGAATGCGACCTTCTGACCCGAGTTTGCGTAGAGTGTAACGTCGTGAAGCACGAGCTTTTCGGGGGTATAGCCGAAGTCCATAGAGTCGATAGTCACGTTACCTTCAAGCTTTGTGTAGGTAACAGTGCCGTCGGCGCTGTGGGGGTGCTTCCAAGCCCAGATGTGAGTGCGCTCCTCACATTCGGTGAGCTTACCGTCAACCATTTTCGCGTTGACGAGGGTAACGTACCCGTCGTCGACCTCGGGCTGCTCGTCCATAAGCTCGAATATTCTTCCCGCGCCCGCCATAGCCATAACTATAGAGTTGAGCTGCTGGGAGACCTGGCTGACGTTCATAGTGAACTGTCTTGCCATATTGATAAAGGGAACGACCACTGCGATGCCGAATACCTGACCCGAGAGCGATATGTTTTTGACTCCGCCCATAAGAATGAGCGCTCCTCCCGTGATAGCAACGAGAACGTAGAGAAGGTTTCCGATATTACCCATGATAGGCATAAGGATGTTGGCAAATCTGTGAGCCTTGGTGGCGTCCTCGCAAAGCTGCTCGTTGATCCTATCAAAGTCCTCGGTGCTCTGCTTTTCGTGGCAGAATACCTTAATGACCTTCTGACCGTTCATCATCTCCTCGATGAAGCCCTCGGTCTTACCCATAGATCTCTGCTGCTTGATGAAGTACTTCGCGCTGTTGCCGCCGATCTTTCTTGTGACTATCACCATAACGATGACGCCAAGGCAGATGACGAGTGTGAGCCAGAGGCTGAGGTAGAGCATATTTCCCACAAGGAGAAGGAGTATCAGCGCCGAGTTTATAAGCTGGGGGATACACCTTGAAACAAGCTCTCTGAGGGTGTCGGTGTCGTTGGTGTAATGAGACATAATGTCTCCGTGGTGGGTCGAGTCGAAATATCTGAGGGGAAGCCGCTGCATTCCCGAGAAAAGGCGTGTTCTGACCTTGTTGAGGAAGCCCTGAGTTACGATCGCCATAAGGCGGTTGTATATAAAGGAGGCGGCGATGCCCACAAGGTAGATGGCGCACATTACCGCGATGGTGGCGAAAATGCTTGCTTTTACCGAATCCCAGCCCGATTCCACACCTGTGGAGATGTGGTTGATGAGGATATTCATAAACGGACCTGAGATAGTCGAGCCGAGAGAGGTGAAGAAGATGCATATGACCACGGCTATCATCTGGGGGGCGTAATCCTTGAAGAGCATTCTGAGGACTCTTCCGAGGACACCCTTTTTCATAGGAGGTCTTTTCGGAGCTTTATTCTTACTCATTGTCCTCACCTCCCTTTGTCTGTGATTCAAATACCTCGCGGTATATGGGAGAGGATATGAGAAGCTCCTCGTGAGTTCCGAGGGCGTCTATCCTTCCGTTGTTCATAACGATTATCTTATCCGCGTGCTGAACAGAGGATACCCTCTGGGCGATTATTATCTTTGTGGTATTGGGTATTTCCTCGGCGAATGCCTTTCTGATAAGCGCGTCGGTCCTTGTGTCGACGGCACTCGTGGAGTCGTCGAGAATAAGTATCTTCGGCTTTTTGAGAAGGGCTCTCGCGATACAGAGGCGCTGCTTCTGTCCTCCCGAGACGTTCGCTCCGCCCTGCTCGATATGTGTGTCGTATTTGTCGGGGAATTTCTGAATGAATTCGTCAGCCTGTGCCAGCTTGCAGGCTCTTATCAGCTCCTCGTCGGTGGCGTCGGGATCTCCCCAGCGGAGATTTTCCTTTATCGTTCCCGAGAAAAGAAGGTTTTTCTGAAGGACGACGGCGACCTCCTCGCGAAGGGTCTTTATGTCGTATTCACGCACGTCGTGTCCGCCAACGTACACCGTACCCTCACTCGCGTCGTAAAGTCTTGGGATAAGCTGAACGAGAGAGGTCTTGCTGCTTCCCGTCGAGCCGATGATGCCGACGGTCTCGCCCGAGCGGATATCAAGGTCTATATCCGAGAGGGCGTATTTTTCGGCGGACTCGGAATATTTGAAGCTTACCTTGTCGAAGACGATGCTTCCGTCAGCTACCTCGCAGAGGGGAGACTCGGGGTTGACTATAGAGCTCTTTTCGGTGAGCACCTCGGCGATACGCTTAGCGGAGGCTACCGACATAGCTATCATAACGATTATCATAGAGAGCATCATAAGGCTCATAAGTATCTGCACACCGTAGGTGATAAGCGAGGCGAGCTCGCCGACGCGGAGATCAGTGCCCCGAGAGCCGATGATGACGTAAGAGCCGATAAAGCAGACGGCGACCATAAGTCCGTTCATACAGAACTGCATAAGGGGGTTGTTGAGGGCGAGGATCTTTTCGGCTCTTGTGAAATCACGGCAGACGTCGTCGGAGGCGGCGCTGAATTTCTTTATCTCATAATCCTCGCGGACAAAAGCCTTGACGACTCTCATTCCGCTTACGTTTTCCTGTATCGAATTGTTGAGGGCGTCATATTTCTTGAATACCGAATGGAAGATGCCCCAGGAATTTTTTATGATAAGTCCGAGTCCGACGGCGAGTATGGGAATGATGATAGCGAAGGCGAGGGATACCGAGGGGCTGACCGTTATCGCCATAAAGAGGGCGAAGACAAGCATCAGGGGAGAGCGAACTGCCGTTCTGATTATCATCATATAAGCCATCTGCACGTTGCCTACGTCGGTGGTAAGCCTTGTGACCAGACTCGAGGTAGAGAATTTATCGACGTTTGTAAAGGAGAAGTCCTGTATAGCGCAAAAAAGATCGTGTCTCAGATTTTTCGCGAATCCGCAGGAAGCCTTTGACGAGAAGTGCGCCGAAAGCGCGCCGCAGGTCAGTGATGTGAGGGCAAGGAGCACCATAATACCGCCGAAGCGCAGGAGTGTGGGCATATCGCAGCCCTCCTCGATATTATTGACGAGCTTTGCCGTTACGAAGGGGATCATACATTCGATTATGACCTCCAGGGCAATGAAGAGCGGGGCGAGAATCGAGCTTCTTTTGTATTCCCGTATGCTCCTCGCAAGAATTTTCAGCATTGTTTTTTGATCCTCCGAAAAATAGTCTACATTACAGTATATCATCAATAAATTACGTGCAATGTGTGCTTTTGTAAATTATATTTGAATTTTTCGCGTTTATACGACGTAAAACGATAAGCCAACCTTATTATTATAGCACTTTTTTTCGAAAAAGTCAACAGAGGCGTAAAAGTCGGCGGTAAAATAAATAAATTTTCCCAAAATTATTGACATTTTGTTAATAATGAGATATCATATATATGTATGCACAAAAAAACCGTAAAAAATGGAGGTTTGATTTTTTATGTTTGGTATGGTTGATCTTATAATATCGATCGTATTCGCTGTGTGTGCCCTTATCGCCCTTCTTTGGGGTATGAACAAGGGAAGAAAATACAGAATGGTACTTTCGATATCGAGAATCATCGTAGTTGTGGTCTCCACAGTTCTTGCCGTTCTCGCGTCAAGACTTACGGCGACCCTGCTCGGTAAGCTTTTCTCAACAATTATTATGGATATGATCCAGAGCAACAGCTCCACAAGAGAGCTTTGGCTGCTTCTTGAGAGTGTCCCCTCGGCAAAGGCTGTTATCTGCGCACTTATCGCTATGATAATAGCTCCGCTCCTCTTCTTTGCGTTCTTCCTTGCTATCAAGGTTGCGCTGAACCGCACTACCGCCCTCATAGGCAGAGGACTTATGAAGCTTGGCAAGACGGTGTCGGTCGCTGTCTTCGAGGAGGACGAGATCGACGCGAATATGAAGAAGAGACACAGAAGATACCGTGAGTTCAAGAGCCCTAAGAAGTTTGATCCTGTCGGCGCTCTTTGCGGAGCTATCTGCGGCTTTGTGGTATTCTTCGTGATCGTTATCCCCGCTATCTGCCCCTTCGGACCGATTAACAATATCGTTCAGGCGGCAACGGGACTCGCAAAGGATGAGCCCGCTATGCAGGCTGTCTCCGAGGTCTCCGACGCTTTGGCGAACAACTTCGCCACAAAGACGGTAAGAGCTCTTGGCGGCGATCTTATCTACGACGGGCTCACCACCCAGAAGATAAACGGTGAAAAGACCAATCTTCGCAATGAGACCGAGTTTGTCGGCGCTATCGGAAAGGCGATCTCCGCCGCATCCGACAAGGAGCTCGACGCGAAGGCAAGAGCCGAGGAGATAAAGGCTATCCCCGAGGCGCTTGATGATACCGCAATAATTCCCGTTCTCGCATCCGAGGTCCTCTCAGCCGCATCCGACAGCTGGAGTCAGGGCAAGGACTTTAACGGAATGGAAGCTCCCTCTGTAGGCAAGGAGCTCGACCCCGTGGTTCAGGATCTTATGGGAATAATGAAGGATTCCGATCCCGAAAAGTTCAAATCCGACGTTAAGACCGTCGTAAACGTTGTGGCTATAATGGTAGAGGAGGACGCCCTCTCGGCTATGGACGGTGACGACGGCGCGCTTGCTCTCTTTGAGAACGAAGCCCTCGTATCGGGCATCATGCTCGAGCTTCTCTCAAGCGAAAGACTCTCGCCTATGGTCGCAAGCTTCACTAATCTCGGTATCGGCGTATTTGCCGACACTCTTGAGATACCCGACAACAGCGAGGTGATGTATGAGCTCTTCACCAACAGAATGTTCGCGGCTGTCACATCGGACACAAACGGACTCGATCCCAAGGAGGAGCTTGCCTACTATTCCGAGCAGATCGCAGACGTATATGATGACTACGGAATCAGACTTTCCGCGGGCGTTGCCGACTGTATCGCAGCCGCAATGATAAACGACACAGCGGGAATGGGCAAGAATGGCTTTAAGGCTTATATGGCAAAGGGCGTAAGCTCTGAGCTTGGTTATTCCGCACTTGAGATCTCCTCAACAGGCTCTGCAGATCCCCTTGCGGTCATAAAGGCGATCGACGAGCAGACCTCGGCTAACACAAGCAAGGAGGCTCTCGCGGCTACCGTCAAGACCGAGCTCGGAAGGGTTATGAGATGCTCCGACGCTCAGCTCACCGAGATCGCGGAATCTGTGGCTGAAAAGCTTTATGCGGATCTGTCTGCCGACAAGCTGACCTATAAGAACGCGTCTGTCGCGAATGCTTCCGATCTCGCAACAAAGAGTATAAGGATCACAAGCGACAAGCTCAATGTAACAATGGGTAACATCACCGATAAGGAAAAGGAATCAAAGGCACTCGCAAACGTATTTGCTTCTGCGATAGCTATAGTTGACGACGTGGCTGAAAGCGGAGACGCTATCGAGGGAGTTATCGTATCCTTCGGTCCTCTTCTTGACGCATTCGCTGACTGCCAGATGATCGGCGATGACAGCACAGCTGAGCTGCTCACAGCGATCCTTCAGTCCGACAAGGTACGCTCGAATATCGGCTTCTCGCTTATTCAGGCTACCGATATGGCAGGAACTGTAAACAACAGCGCAAAGACCGACGGTACTTACGTTGCGCTTATGAAGTCTCTCGGAAGCACAGTTAAGGTCATCAGACTTACATCCGAGAAGGAGGATACCTCCGAGGCTGTTACCGAGCTTATGAAGGATATCACTCCCGCGTCCGCTGAGGCGCTCAAGCAGCTTGCAACCCCCGAGACCGTTAAGAATTACGGTGTTCCGGAGGAGAGCGCAGACAAGGTATCGAATATGTTCTCGGATATGTTCGGCAATATGGCTGACGCTAAGGAGTCGGGAATGAGCGACGAGGAATACGCTAAGGAGTCGGCGGCTGTCAGCGATATGATGTCGATAGCTATGACCGCAGGCAACTCCTCGGACAGCAACGTATTCGGTGAGGACAGTGCTACGGGCGTTACCGCAACCGAGTATCTTGACAGAGCAACAGAGTCGACCGTCATCTCCAACACTCTTGTAAACACGGTTTACGGTGAGAGCGAGGAGGCGGCTGAAGACCCGCTGGCGCTTGGAATCGAGCTTAAGGAAAGCGAAAAGACCGAGCTTGTTGAGGCTATGGACGCCAAGTGGAAGGCTCAGCTTGAGAGCTCTAACGACGAGGCTGCAAACGCTGAATATCAGAAGGTCCTTTCCTCTGTAGCGGCAGTTGTAAATATCAACGTTTCCTTCAGCAGCAGCGGAGTTACACTCCAGTAATTAATAAAAATTAATAAAATAATTAATACAAATTCAGGGGGCTGTCGCATTTTGCGACAGCCCCTTTTAGGGGATAGTCAGATTTGAGCAAGAAGCGTCGTTCTTCGGGGCGTGAGGCGTACAAGCGTACGTCGAGCCCCGAAAACGGCGGTAGAAAAAGTCCATAAAGATGAAGAATTTCGAAGAAATTCAACCTATTACTGTCTCATTTTCGTTTTTTCGTGCGTAAACGGGATTTTTTATTTATTCTTGGACTTTTTCGGTCTTGCCAAATGTGACAGCCCCAATTTGTCGGTTATTATTTATTTTAGCGGGTTATTGCTGCTCGGCTTCCTTCTCAACAGTGTCGGCAAATCTGAAGCCTGCCGTCTCGGATACGGGTAGTGAGAAAACAAGCGCGTGCGCTTCTGTGCTGACGCCCGCATCGTGCATTATAGCTCTCATAATATCCTTCTTTTTTTGGACGTCGGAAACTATAAAGACGATCTCCTTTTCCTCAGCAAGGGAGATACCGAGGAATTTCTCAGCCGCCTTTGCCCCTGTGCCTCTTGCTCTTACCGTCGTGCCTCCGCCCGCACCCGCGGAGCGAGCCGCGTCCATAACCATATCGGTAAAGCCTTTTTCGTATATAGCAATAATAAGTTCGTAATCTGAGTGCATTATCTCGGTCTCCTTTTCGTTATTGACTTCCTCATCGGTAAAATATTCAAGAGTGTGGACGCCGCCTATACTGGCAAGGGGGATCGCCATAGCAACCCCTTTGTCGGGCAGGTCGATCATCATTTCGGTGGTCAGCTCGTATTTCAGCTTTTTCAGGCTGTTGCCGCCGGTTATTGTGATCAGCATTGTTTTTTCGGTTCTGTCTATTCCAAGAAGGTCAAGAGTCCGCTTGTGAGCCGTTCCGTTACAGTTCAGCGCGTAGAGAACGCCAACGCCCCTTTCGGTGTAAAACCTTTCGTAAAGCTCGGCATCCGAACGGCGGGCGATCGTTATAAGACAATAAAAATCTTTCATATAACACCTCCGTTAAAAGTCAATGATATCTTCATCAGCGGTATCGGGCTGTTCGGAGGAGATCTCGACGATCTCCTCGGAAATGATCTCCTCAGAGGACTCTACAGCGGGAAGTTTTGCCTGCTTGAACTTATAGATGAGTCCGAGGATCTGGATAGTAATAAGTGGGGTCATTGCGACCATAGCGACAACGCCGAAGGCGTCTTCAACGATATTTCCGCCTACCGCCTCACAAGCGCCCACAGAGAAGGGGAGCAGGAAGGTCGCTGTCATAGCTCCCGAGGCGACACCTCCCGAGTCAAAGGCGATCGAGGTGAAAATGTCGGGAACGATAAAGGCAAGGGAGATGGCGATAATATATCCCGGAATGAGAAACCACATTATCGATATCCCCGTGAGGATTCTCAGCATAGCGAGACCCACCGATGCCGCAACGCCGATAGAGAGAGAAGTTCCGAGGAGCTTTCTCGGGATAGCTCCCGAGGTGGTGTCCTCAACCTGCTTGGTAAGGACCTGAACCGCGGGCTCGGCTGAAACGATAAAGTAACCGATCAGCATACCCATAGGAACGATTATCCAGGAGTAGTCCGAGCTTGCTATCTCAAAGCCTATGTAGTTACCGACCGCCATAAAGCCGACGTTTACGCCGAGGAGGAAGATAACGAGTCCGACGTAGGTGTAGCCGATACCGATAAGTATCTTAATGAGACTGTCCTTCGGGAGTCTTCCGCAAAAGATCTGGAAGACGAAGAAGAAGATCGCAAGGGGTGCTATCGCCACAGCGACCTCCTTCGCGTAGTGAGGAAGAGCTTTAAGGAACATTTCAAATATATCTCTCGATGAGCTTACCGAGGGCATACTGTAGTCGGTAAACGCTTCAGCCTCACCGTTGAAGATAAGCGAGAGGATCATTACGGCGATGATAGGACCGATAGAGCAGAGGGCAACAAGACCGAAGCTGTCGTTGTCTGCTTCATTGTCGGAACGGATCGCCGCCACACCGAGTCCAAGCGCCATAATGAAGGGAACTGTCATAGGGCCTGTGGTAACTCCTCCCGAGTCAAAGGCAAGGGAGAGGAAATTCTTCGGCACGAAGAAAGCGAGAATAAAGAGTGCGGAGTAGAAGACAAGAAGGAGATACTTCAGCTTTATCTTCAGCAGTATTCTCAGCATCGCGATGACGAGGAAGAGTCCGACTCCGACTCCGACCGCCAGAATAAGAAGGTAGTTGGGTATAGATGATATCTGATTTGCAAGTACCTGAAGGTCGGGCTCGGAGACCGTGACCATAACTCCCACAAGGAAGGAGACGATGACGATAAGCGAAAGCTTTCTCGTTCTTGTCATAGCCGATCCCATATGCTCACCCATAGGCGACATAGCCGTTTCCGCGCCAAGGGTAAACAGACCCATTCCCACCACCAGAAGCAGCGCGCCCACCACAAAAGCAAGGAGCATTTCGGGAGGAACGGGAATAAAGGTGAGCAGCAATAGCAGGACTATCGCCGATACGGGCAAGACCGACGAAAGGGATTCCCGTATCTTCTCGGATACAATTGTTTTATTGAATATCTTCATTTTGTTCTCCGTAAAAAGTAGTACGTAAAAATTATACCATATTGATCTCTTTTTTGCAACAGTTAAAAATAAACTTTTTCGATGCTATGATGTCATTGACAATTATAAGCGGGGTATGATATAATTATGTTGGTCGGTTATGCCGTCATAGCGGATGCGTGTGCGGCATAATATATTATAGAGTACAAACGGGAGGCACTTATGAAAAATTTGGGTTATTACAACGGAAGATACGATCTTATTGAAAATATGACTGTTCCGATGAACGACAGAGCCTGTTTTTTCGGCGACGGTCTCTACGAGGCGGCATACGCAAGGAATTATAAGGTCTACGCTCTTGACGAGCATATAGACAGACTTTTCGACAGCGCTGAGATCCTCGGCATCGTCGTGCCTCATACCAAGGAGGAGCTGAAGGGGATCATACTCGACCTTGTGACGAAGCTTGACAGCGGAGATCAGCTTGTTTATTTTCAGGTGTCGAGAGGTACTGAGATGAGAAACCACGCCCCCTCCGAGGGACTTGTGGGAAATATGTGGATAACGCTCAAGCCCGCCGAGATAAGAGACGTTTATAAGAAAATAAAGCTTATAACCTATCCCGACACAAGATATTTTCACTGCAATATGAAGACCCTCAACCTGCTTCCCTCGGTCCTTGCCTCAAAGGCGGCAGTCGAGGCGGGAGCTGACGAAGCGGTCTTTCACCGAGACGGAACTGTCACCGAGTGCGCTCACTCGAATATAGCGATCATTCGCGAGGACGGGGCGCTTATGACAGCGCCCGTGGACAACAGAATACTTCCGGGTGTGGCGAGAGCTCACCTTATTTCGGCGTGTAAGGAATTTTCTGTTCCCGTGATCGAGGAGCACTTCTCCCTTGAGGAGCTGAGACGTGCCGCGGAGATAATCGTTGTGGCGTCGGGCTCTCTTTGCCGCTCTGCCTGTGAGCTTGACGGCGCTCCCGTTGGTGGCGGAGCTCCCGAAATATTAAAGATGCTTCAGGACAAATTGCTTGGGGATTACCTCGCTTTTACCGACAAAAATAATTAAAAATGTATTTTTGGTGATAATGTAATTATTCCTATTGACAAACCAATACAAATTGTGCTATAATAAACAAGATAGTAAATTTTACAGTTGAAAATAAAGGATAAAGAAAGGCAAGATCAATGAATAACGAAATTACTCTCTCTTTTCTCTGGAAGATTTTTGTGAGCAATTGGAAGAAGATACTTCTGATAACACTCGCCGCCGTGCTGATAGTCGGCTGCGTTACAGCCTTCCTCATAGAGAAAAAATACTCCTCAAAGGTTACCTTCTACGTTATAAACACAAACCCCGATTTGGAGTATACGACGACCTCGTATCTCGCGGCTACCGAGCAGCTTTCCAACAACTACATACAGATCATATTCAGCGACGTTATGCTTAAACCCCTCGCGGAGGAGCTGAAGGCTGAGTACGGTTATCAGTATACCGTTGATCAGCTTAGATCGATGATAACCTCCTCGATCGTGGCAGAGGCTTCTATGTTTGACATAAAGGTCACCAATACGGACAGTAAGTGTGCTTATAATATTGCAAAGAGTATCGAGAAGCTTGCTCCCGAGGTCCTTCAGAAGGTGATTAAGCCTTGGCTGTTTGACGACAAAATAGACAGCGTTGACGACCTCAAGAAGGAAGATATAACCGAGTGTATCACGGCAATCAACGAGCCTCGCGAGGCGAAGGGTCACGATTCGCCAAGCCTTATTATAAATCTTGCCGTTGCCGCTATCGGGGCGCTGGTCGTAAGCTATGCTGTATTTATGCTTTCAGCGTTCTTTGATACCGTTGTTAAATCCGAAGAGGATATCAAGCAGTTCGTGCAGAAATACCCTCTGATCGGTACTATTCCCACCTGGAGTGAGGACTGATTAGTTTGGAGGACGTTAAAATGGCAATAACTAATAACAAGAAAAAGTTCTCGGCGGATAAATATAACCTTATGAACGAGAAGTCGCCCTTTGCGGTCAAGGAATCCTTCGGACTGCTCAGGACAAACCTTATCTATACGCCCTACAAGGGTGACGGAGCTCCTGTTTTCGGCATAACCTCGGCGGGAGAGTCCTCGGGAAAGAGCACTATAATAGCGAATCTCGCATACTCCTTCGCGCAGATGAATAAGAAGGTAATTCTTATAGACGCAGATATGCGCTGTCCCGTTCAGCAGAATTTCTTTGGATACAAGAGATTCTCAAAGGGACTCAGCGAGTTCCTTTCGGGAATAGTCGGCACAAAAGAGGAGATCATTCAGAGCTCTTCTGTTGACGGTCTTAGCGTGATCCCCAGCGGACACGTTCCTCCGAACCCCTCGGAGCTTATGCTCAGCCCTCGCTTCGGTGAGCTTATAACTGCGCTCAAGGCTGAGTATGACTATGTTTTCATCGATTTTCCGCCCGTTGGTATCGTTGCCGATGCCGCGAGCGTAGTGTCCTACGTTTCGGGCTATATCTTCGTTATCAGAGCGAATGTCAGCGACGTGGTATCACTCAAGGAGTCCTTCGAGACACTTGAAAATATCGGGGCGAATATAGTCGGAACTGTCCTTAATGACGTAAACTATAAGGACGGAATGTTTGGTACAAGATATCGCAGAAGCAAGTACGGAAAGTATGGAAAGTACGGCAAGTACGGAAAATACGGCGTATACAGCAGATACGAGCAGGCAGTGATAGACAGCGCAAACAGAGAAGGAGAAGACGAACAAAAAACCGAATAAGAGGAGGGACTCTTATGATCATCGATTTTCATTCGCACATTCTACCCCGAGTCGATCACGGCTCAAAAAATTCCGAGGAGGCTGAAAAGCAGCTCGGTCTCATAAGACAGGCGGGAACAGATGCGGTGGTCGCGACCTCGCACTTTTATCCTCACGTACATAAGGTTGAGGATTTTCTCAGCGCAGTCGACGGCGCAGCCGCGAGAATGTCGGGATTTGCGGCGTCATACGATGACTTGAAGGTATATCTCGGAGCAGAGGTCCTGCTTTGCGAGATGATGGAAAATATGGAGGGCCTTGATCGCCTTTGTATAAGGGGAACGCGCTGTCTTTTGCTTGAGATGCCATCGGCGTCGGCTTGGAGCAGGACTCTTATGAGCACGGTCGAGAGCATTATGGACGAGGGATATACCGTCGTTCTCGCCCATATAGACCGCTACGTCAAGCGGTTTGAGGAGGGGATCGATACGCTCCTTTCAATGGGCGCTCTGGCGCAGATAAACGCCGACTCTCTCGTTTCATTCTTTGACAGAAAAAAGCTCAGACCCTATATTGAAAGCGGACGGGTCTGCGCTCTCGGAAGCGACCTTCACGGAAGCGACCCGAGGAGCTATAAGCCCTTTGCCGAGCTGAAAAAGCATATCGGCGTGGAGCATTTTGAGGGGATAATGAAGAGCTCACAAAAGCTGCTTGAGGGAGCAAAGACTCTCGGAGAATTGTTTTAAATAAAAAAACGAAAATGGGTTGACTCAAAACGCAAAGTTGAGTCAACCCATATGTTTTTTATGATTCGAAGTCGATAGGAACGACGAATTCAAAGCTTGCGCTTTCTCCCGCGATAACGTATTCAAGAGTGGCAGTCTTGTCCACGTTTTCGAGAATAAATTCGGGGAAGCCTACGTCGGTCGGCTCGACCTGTCCCACTATCTCACCGTCAAAGATGACGTAAAAGGCGAAATTGCCCCCGTTTATCTTGAAATCACCTAAAAATACGTGAATATCCGAGCCCTTGAAGATAGTTGCGGTATGAAGTCGGTATACGCCCGTGAACTTATCGGAGGAATATTTTACTCCGTCGGAGACAGACACCGATCCGAAATCAAAGTGAAGCTCACTTTGGCTCACAGTACCTTTCGTGCCCAGCTTCTGGTTTATCACATCCTGCTTTGTGATCTGTTGCAGAGAGTGATCCGTAGGACCGTTGGTGTCCTCAATGTGATCGATGTTGGGGCTTAGCGCAAACCAGACCACGATAACAACTACAAGCGCAATGGCAAATATGCCCCACAGTATATTTTTAAATTTACCTTTCATCTTTTTCTCCTTCTGTATAAATGTCCGACGGTGCGTTTCTCTGTAAGCTTAGATCTGTATCGGAGAAATGTTTTTCCAATCATAAAGACAAGTCTCAAGCTTTTTGACGTACCCCTTCTTGAAGAAGAGACACTTGGATAGATCCACGCCCATTTTATCTCCCGTCAAAGTCAACGCAACTGCACGGCAGCCTCCGACACAGTGCTTGAAATAAGGGCACGAGCCGCAGGTCGGGTTAGCCCTTGCCAACTCACCCACCGTGGTACATACCTCGGAAAGATATTTTCCGCACTGAAGAAGCGGCGCAAGACCGCTCTTCTTGACGTTTCCGAGAATATCCCCATTTGCCTCGTAGTAGCCCGACATCTGCATACAGGGGAAGACATTGCCGTTTGCCGCCACAGCTATCATTCCGCGGTTTCCGCGGCAGACGGGAATGCTGTCTCTGTATTCACCGCAGCCACATTCCACGGGGCGCATACGGTAGCTTTTTGTCTTTGGAAAGAGAGTGAGAAATTGCCAGATGTCGATCTTCATATTGTGCTCGCCGCGGCTGTATTTTCCTGCAAATTCAAGCATACCGTCAAAATATTCCTCAAGTCCGAGCGTCGCGCCTCCTGAATTTTCATTCCATCTCGGCACTTCGGTGGTGCGGATTATTCGCATCTCGTCCACACCCATTTCGTCAAGGAGCAGGGCGGTGGGGAGCATAGCCCCGATATTTTTTCTGTGTACGTTGGTCTGCGCCTTCACGCGGAAGCCGTTGTCGATACAGAGCCTTATGGCACGCAGAGCATCTGCCTCCGCGCCCTTGCGGTTGCGCAGCCAATCGTGGTGACCGACACCGTCAAAGGAGATCTTGATAAGCGGATAGCAGCCGATGCGCCTCATACGGTCCAGGGCAGCCTGATCGAGATAGAACCCGTTCGTGTTCAGCTCCTCTACGAACATATTCCGCTTGTATATTCCCTCAATGATATCGAAAAAGTGCTTGTGCGCCATAGGCTCACCGCCTGTGATAGTAAAGGCGTTGATGCCGCACAGCTCTGCCTCATCCAATAGCCTTTCAGCTTCTTCAAGAGAAAATTCGCTCATAAGCGGAGCATTGTCCGAGGCGTTGAAGCAGTGGAGACAGTTGTAATTGCACTTGCCCGTTATCATCAGATTCATAGCGGGGAAGTAGCGGTTGTCGCAGACCCTGATCTGCCAAGGGTCAAGGAGCTTTTCTCCTTTTTCGCAGGGAGAGATAAAGCCTCTCTGCACAAGGCTGTCGAGGAGGTCGCTATCCTCAAGGTCGGTGCTTCCGTCGCAGCCCGAGAGCAGATCATATTCCTCCTTTGACAGCTTTTTCGCGTCGCGAACGCCCCTTATATAGTAGGAGTGAGGTACGCGCCAAAAGGAGCGGAGGGCGATCTGCGGGTTCAAGATATAATACATTTCTGATCCTTATTTTCGCCGTTATTTTTTCGTTTCGGGATGTGTGCAGATCTGGAAGGGGAAGCGGTACTTCATATATTTGCAGGTGGCGCAGCTTTTTCCGCAGCCGTTCGGATATCCTCCGCATTTATGTACCCAATCCATATTGTCCTGTATTCTCATATATCTAAAGCTTGTTCCGCCGCACTCGTCGCATATCCATCGGTCACATTCGTGGAAATTGGTAACGATCAGATAGCCGCCTCTCTGGGTATATACCGCGCCGCCTGAAACAGCGCCTAAGAGATCGTCGGGAATTTCGCCCGAATCTTTAATTTCAAAATAAAGCCTTGCATCTTCCTCTGCCAGCTCTATGCCGTTTTCCTTTGCGAGAGCGATAAGCTCCTGAGCATCTTTCGCGTTCTTTGCTTTTTCTGTTATTTCGGGGGATAAATTTTTCATATTCTTTCTCCTTATTTTGAATTACTCGAGTGGTTGCAGAGCCACAAGCCATTTTCGTAGCTGCAGAGGCGGCAGTTGGTGCAGTTTGCCATATATTTATCACCGCCTGCGATATCCTCGCATTTGTGCATCCAGTTGCCGTTATATTCGTGCAGAAAGTCACCGATGATCATATTGCGGCTAAACCTTGCGTTGTAGCATTTTTTACATTCCCAGCCTGTACACAAGTGAAGTGCGCTGACGACCAATCTGTCACCGCTGTGACAACCTCCGCCGGCTACGGCATCCAACTCATCGTCGGAAAGCTCTCCCGATTTTGGGTTGAGCTGAAGAAAATAGCTCTTTGCCTCCTCTTCGCTAAGCTCTATATTGTTTTCCTTTGCCAGAGCGAGAAGCTCTGATGCGCTTTTAGCGGCTTTCGCCTTTTCTATCATTTCGGAGTTGAAGCTTATCATAGTATTTGTTCCTCTCATATGTTAGTGTCTTTTATCGGGATGATTGCAGTACCATACGCCTTCATACGACATATGTACACAGTTTTTGCAGACCCACTCGCTTTCTCTGTCGGTGCGGTGACAGTAATTGTAATTGTGATGCTCCTTCTGATAGCCATAAGCATTAGGGTGACCGTATGGGAAATTACGGTTGCGGAATCTGACCATAGAGAGACCCTTTCCGCAGTTGTTGCAGGTCCAAAGGTCACAGGAATGAAGGACGGTTACGATCAGTCGTCCGTCGGAGCTGTAGCAGCCGCCGCCCGCTACGTTTTTCAGCTCGTCGTCGGAAATCTCTCCGCTTGCGGCGCTCAGCTGTTCAAAATATATACTTGCTTCTTTCTCGGAAAGCTCTATTCCGTTTTCCTTTGCCAGAGCGAGGAGCTCATCGCGGCTTTTTGCTTTTTTTGCCTTTTCAATTATTTCGGGTGTAAAGTTTTTCATAAACAGTTCTCCTTTTTTATCAGAGGTCAACGATTTCCTTTCTTACTTTCGTTTATTCGGATGATTGCAAAGCCAAAGTCCTTTTTCGTATGACATATGCTTACAGCTGTTGCATACGATCTCGCAAGAGTCTCCCGTACGCCAAAAACCTTTTTTGCAAAAATGTGTGCCTACATTACCGTAAGAACCAAGTCCGCATTTCTTACAAGTCCACAGCTCGCAAAAATGAGCGACGGTAACGACGAGACGGTCTCCGCTATAGCAACCGCCGCCTGCTATGCTGTCGAGATCATCATCGGAAAGTTCACGGGACGCGGGGTGGAGCTGCGCGAAATAGGTCTTTGCTTCCTCTTCTGTCAGCTCTACGTTGTTATCCTTTGCCAGAATCAAAAGCTCTTCGACTGTTTTGGTAGCTCTCGCCTTTGCAATCATCTCTGATGTGAAGTTTTTCATATTTTTCTCCAATCTGTTCTGTTGTCAGGATTTGCTGCAGTAACCGATACCTCCATTAAACTCCAGGTGGATGCAGTTTCCGCATTTGTTAGGACCGCTGCAATTGCCCCACCATATCTTTCTCAAGGTCATATCGGACTCATTGTTCCATTCGCTTTTCTCCCATTGTGTTCCCTTATAGTAAGTCACGTAATTGGGTGAATATTGTCCGGTAAAGCAGGTTTTTTCGCTGGTGACGACGGTATGACCGTCGGAAGTCTCGCATCCTCCGCCCGCTACGTTGTCAAGCTCATCGTCGGAAAGCTCGCCTGACTTCGGGTTGAGCTGTAGAAAATAAGTCTTTGCCTCCTCTTCGCTAAGCTCTATTCCGTTTTTCTTTGCCAGGGCGATAAGCTCGTCGGTGTTCTTTACAGCCTTAGCCTTTTCTATCATTTCGGGTGTAAAATTTGTCATTGCTTTTTCTCCTTTTGCAAGATTATTATGTGTGGAAATTAAGTATCAAGTCTTTGCCTTTCAACGAGCTCGGCAAATTTTCCGTTCTTTGCGATCAGCTCATCGTAAGTGCCGTCCTCAAGGATCTTGCCCTTTTCAAGATAAATGATGCGGTCGCATTGCTTGATGGTGGACAAGCGGTGAGCTATTACGATACGTGTGCATTTCAGCTTTTCGAGTGAGTCGGAAACTATCTTCTGAGTCAGATTGTCAAGTGCCGAGGTTGCCTCGTCGAACATCAATATCTTAGGCTTCGGAGCAATAGCTCTCGCGATCATCAGTCTCTGTCTCTGTCCGCCCGAAACACCGCCCGAGCCCTCTGAGATTATTGTATGCATTCCCATCGGCATCCGACGGATGTCCTCTGCGATACCTGCCATCTCGGCTGCCGCCCACGCATCGTCGACAGTCAGAGAGGGCGCTGAAATGACTATGTTGGAATAGATATCGCCCTGAAAGAGCTTTCCGTTCTGCATCACCACACCGATCCTTCGGCGAAGGGATTTCAGATCAATTGCGTTCAGATCCTTTCCATCGTAGTAGACCGCGCCCTTCTGCGGCTTCTCAAAGCCAAGCATAATGCGCATAAGAGTGGATTTTCCGCATCCCGTAGCGCCGACTATGGCAATGTACTGTCCCGGACGTATCTTCAGTGAGAGATCGTCAAGCACAAGAGGCATACTTTCGTTATATCGGAAGGAAACGTTATTAAGCTCGATGCCGCCCGAAAGCCTGTCGATGACCACCTTGCCCTCGGAGACCTCGGGGACGGTGTCCATTATCGGCTTTGCCATCTCGATGATGGGCTTAAACTGAGCGATGACGGTGGTGATACCCGCAATCGACATAAACGCGCCCGAGACCATACCGTACGCGGTGTTGAAGGCATAATAGTCAGCCACGGATATTCCGCTGCTCACCGACATATAATACATAACTATTACGCCCGTAAGGGAGATAATAGAGCTGAACGCTCCGTTCGCCCGAAGAAAGAGAGGGGGATTGTAGGTTAGCTCGACCTGCTTTGCGTAGAGGTCGGACCACCTTGCGTAGGCTCTTTTTTCAGCCCCCGACAGCTTTATCTTCTGCACACCCGTGATCAGCGCGTAGCTCATACCGCTCTCCTTTGCGCCGAGCTCCATCTGCTTTTTGCTGTAGCGCATCTGGTAAAAGGTTGTGACAAGCGAAAAGAGAATGGTGGCTACTATAATTATCAGCGCGGGAACGACAAGAGTAGGGGCGTAGACGAAGATCTGAGATATATAGATCAGAGAGAAGAGTGAGGTCAAGCCCGTACCCAATACGGTGGATACCAGCATAGAGCAGAGTGATTGGATATACTGTGTGCGGCTGGAAAGCTCACCCGAGCTGTATTGCTTGAAGAATTCCGCGGGGAGAGACATAACGCGCATCATAGTGGCTGCCTGGACCGAAAGCTCCATTTTTGTGTTGATCCTTGCGGTCAGGAGCGACCTTACCGAGGATATCAGCAGAGTGCTGATCGTTACGCTGATCATAAATACGGTTATTGCCAGAAGCAGTCTTAAATTTTCGCTTTGTACTACCGTACCGAAAAGCAGGTTGTTAAGCTTTGGAGAGAGAAGACCTATAGCCGATACCGCAAGCGTTGCAAGTATCACAAGCGCTATATCCGCCGCCGAAAGCGACTCAACGATGTATTTTGAGAGTGAGGCGACCGTCAGCCTTTTCAGCGGGAAGGGCTTATAGAAGCAAATTGCCTCGTCCTCAAAGAGCAGCCCGTTTTTCTTGTTCAGTCTTAGCCATTTCCCTGTGGGAGCGTCGAAATATACGTATCCCGAAAGTCCTTTGGGGATAAAGGCGACCACGCTTCCGTCGTCCTTGCGAGTGCCGAGGATCGCTCCTATGGCGTCCTTGTACCAGCCGCTCTCAAGCTTGACGTTACGCCGCATAATGCCGTGAGGGCGAAGGAGGTATTCGAGACGGTCGTTCAGCCCCTTGATCGAATCGGGTACTTCGCGGGGCTTTACCTTATAATATTTTAAGATCTCACCGATCGCACCCTCGGCTCTTACCTCGTCGCTGACAAAGGCAGCAGACATTTTTGAGCCGAGCACCGCGTCGGCGATACCTACGAAGGCTTCATTAAAGATGGCGTCATCGTTTCGTTTTCGTTGCTTTATTTGTTCATCGAACCAACCCATAGTGCAGCCTCCTTTCGGTCAATCATTGGTGACGAGCTTTTTATAAAATCCGTCGAGGGCGTAAAGCTCGTCGTGTGTTCCGCGCTCGACTACGTTTCCGTGATCCATAACTATGATCTCGTCGCAGTCGCGGATCGTTGAAAGTCTGTGGGCGACCACGATGCAGGTAATGCCGCGGTCCTTGATGGACTTGACGACCTCGTATTCGGTCTTGGCGTCAAGCGCCGAGGTAGCCTCGTCTAAGATTATGATGGTGGGATCTTGCGCGAGTACTCGAGCGATCTCGATCCTCTGGCGCTGTCCGCCCGAGAAATCCTTGCCGCCCTCTGTGATCTTGTAGTTATAGCCGCCGTCTCGCTGCATAATGTCCTCGTGGAGCTGCGCGTCGCGAGCCGCTAAGATCATCTCAAAGTCCTCTATTGAGCTGTCCCACATCTTGATGTTGTTAGCGATGGTATCCTCAAAGAGGATAATATCCTGATCGACCACGGCAAGCGAGCCTGTGAATACGCTTCGGTCGATCTCCGTCATAGGCTTGCCGTCAAAGAGGATCTCTCCGCTCCAGGGCTGACAGAGTCCCGAAATAAGCTTAGACAGAGTGGATTTTCCGCATCCCGACGTGCCTACGAAGGCTACGCGGCTGCCCGGCTTCAGGGTGAGATTGAAATCCTTGATGAGCGGATCTGAGAGTCGGGAGTAACCAAAGGTCACGTTCCTCATCTCAAGGCTGCCCGAAAGCTTATCGTATTCGGCGTTCTCGTCAAGGACCTCGTCTGCCTCAAAGATCACGTCGGTGGGATACTGCATAACGTCCTCGATGCGTTCCATCTGCGTCCGCATTTCCTGCATTGTCTGAGCCGCAGAGATCAACTGCGTCGCGGGAGAGATAAATGAACCGAGGAAGCCTTGGAATGCCATGACCATACCGATGGTAAACTGCCCGTCAATTGTCAGATAAACACCGAGGATCAGTACCGCCGTGTTTGTCAGAGCGGAAACTATCTGAGGTATAAGTCCTATATATTGGTCTATTTTAGCAAACTTGACCTTTTGTGTATTTACGTTTGCCTGATAGCCTGCCCATTTTTCAAAATAACCGTCCTCAGCGCCGCTTGCCTTGATCGTTTCGATCATCTCGATACCCGCCACGGTAGCGCCTGCCAGCTTGCCGCTGTCCCTCATCTGCACACGGGTCAGATTTACTCGCTTTTTTGAGATGATACGGGACATAAACATATTGATGAGGATAGAAGAGATCCCCACAAGCGTCAGCATAAGGCTGTATCGGATGATGACCACCAGATAAAAGACCATCATAGCCGCCTCAATGACGAGTGGAGCAAATGTGCTTACAAGACTACTCGCGATGGAGGCGTTAGTGCTCTTTCTCTGCTGAATATCTCCAGCCATACGCTGGGAGAAAAACTCCATAGGCATACGAAGCACCTTCCACATAAAGGTGGTGTTGCCCACCGCTGCTATCTTGGCGTTGATACGGGCTGAGTAAACCGCTTGAATAAAGGAAATGACGATCTGTATCACCGAAAGTACCACAAGAGCGTAGATAAACGGCATCAGCCAATCGGGATTTTTGCCTGTCAGCAAACGGTCAAGGAATATGCGTGAGAAGGCGGGATTTATGATGCCGATGAGGGAGGATATCACTGTGGTTATCACGGTAAACGTCACCGCGACCCCCGCGCCCTTTAGCTTCTGCTTTGCGAATTTCCAGACGCTTTTTGGCTTTCCGCCGGGCTCGAAGCTCTCGGATGGCTCGAACATCAGACAAATTCCCGTAAAGGATCTGTCAAAGGTCTCCATCGGCACAGAGTACGTGCCCTTGGCGGGATCGTTGAGTACCGCTTTGTTTCCCTTAAAGCCGTTGAGCACGACAAAATGGTTGAAATTCCAATGGATGATACAGGGAAATTTACCCTTTTCCTTCAGCTCCTCGGGCTCATAACGGTAGCCCTTGGCGATAAGTCCGTAGCTCCTTGCGGCTTTTAATATATTTTTTGCGTTCGATCCGTCACGGGATACGCCGCAATCCGCTCGCACCTGCTCAAGGGGTATCCATTTTTCATAATAAGCAAGGACCATAGTTAAGGACGCCGCGCCGCATTCGAGTGCTTCCAACTGCATCACGACGGGAACTTTGACCGCGCCTTTCGTTATGGGCTGCTTGATCTTGTTGGTTGATTTACCCATATCCTTCACCTCAGTTCAGAACAAAGGACATAGGAGACACGCTTTCGGTAACTATTTCTGCGCTGTGTACACCGCCTTGAAGCTGTCCGCCGATGCTGAGCTCATACACCCATTCTCCGATCTGCAGTCCTCCGACGTGAAGCGCGTAATCGCTGAATGAGCTGTCCACAGCTATTGGCTGCGCGGAGATATAGGTAATCTCATATTCATTATCACCTATCCTTACCCTCATTCCTTTCTCGACCGAGGAAAGATCTGCTTCCTTGAGGTAGACCGTCGTTTCGCCTTCGTTTGAGATCGCAACCGTTGAAAGGGTGGTGTCAAGTCTTCCGAAGACTCCCCAAACGCAAACACCCACAAGGAGTATCACGATGGCGGCGAGTATCATCCAGACACCGGGGTTTGAGACTCGGATGTATTCGTTTAGCTGCTCGGGAGAGGATACGCGGTCAATGCTTTTTTTTCTGAATAATTGTTGGCTCATATCTTACCTCGTATTTTGGAATCGTTTATCTTGTTTTGGGTCAGCCGCAAGGTCCGAACCATTCCTCGCCGCACCCGAAATATATTCGTTTCTCGCAGGTCGTGTCGCTTTTTTGCCATTAAAAGGGAGGAGTGTCCTACGTTATCGTAACGGAAGCGCTCTGTTTTCATTCCTTGTAAAAAGTAAAAGATACGCCACGCCGTTTTCTATAACAGTATAGCAGATTTTTTCTGTTTTCGGTATTACCTAAAAAGGCTTTTTTAGGTCTGATTTTTCGATCGTTTCGGTCTTCAAAAGAAAAATTATATATCCAAAACCACTCCAAAAAGATATATTTTTTTAGCCTTACGCCTTGGATCTACTCACTTTTCTCATCTTGATAGGCGGTTATGACCATCGCGCTTTGATCGGCTTTTGGAGTATTCCTCGGGATCATATGCGGTTTTTATAAAATTTTTGTATCATTCGCCTTGGCGAACGATAGTACAGTTCGCTTTCACGCACAATATTATATATTTTTTTCGGATATATCAAGCAAAAAAGGCTGAGTCAGCCTCTTTCCGAAGCCTTTGACTCAGCCTTGTCTTCTTAAATTATTAAAGCTTTTTTATTCCAGAACGATCTTGTCTGTGTTCAGAAATTCGTGCGCATTTATGAGGGAATTTGAGGGAATGATCTTTTCCGCTCCGCAATCCTTGCAGCATACCTTTATTCCCTCGGGGAGCATTTCCACCTCGTAATTGCCCTCCCTTGCGGGATCGCTCTCGTCGCCCTCCTTGTGACATTTGCAGTATATCCTGCCCTCCTCGTCCAGATCCTTAATGACAAAAAGTATTATGTCGAGTATCTGAGGGTCGGAGAGAGTCTGCTCACCGTGGAAGATGTCGAAATTATCTATGCCGTTCTCCTCAAGCAGATCGAGCAGCTCAAGCTCGGTTCTGGCAAGCTCTGCCTTGACCTGATTTTGCTCACCGATCATACATATATTGATGTCGGAATAAGGGCAGGGGAGAAGAAAGAGCTCGTTTTTGAAAAACACCGAGGAATTCAGTGTGAAGCTGTGTGGATTGGGGCAGAGAATACAGGGGACTGTGAGACGGAGCTTGCCGTCCTTTGAGTAGACTACAGTCATTTCGCTCTCGCCGCAGGTGCATTTCAGCTTGACCATATCGGCTGTGAGATTGAAAAGTCCCACGACGCTCATTACCCCCGCGCCGCAGTGGGGACAACGGTAGGCTACCGTTGTTTGTTTAGTTTCGAGTACCATTATCTATCCTCGCAATAATTTAATAAAATGGCACGGAGCTTGGTCCATGCCATTTTTTATTTATCAGCCCTCTACCTTAGCGAGAAGCTTTTCCTTTACTGTTACCGTGAATGCGGTCTCCATAGACTTGTAATATTCCTCGTATCTCTCGGAGAAGAGCTCGGACTTAACTGTTACCTTCCAAGCGGGATTACCCTCGCCAATATAGTAGCCTACGACGTAAGTGCTGTCGTCAGCCTTGATAGGAGTCTTTGTGTAAGAGCCTGCGGTTGTGGTGTCAGCGTAGAGCCACTCGTCGAATGCGTCGAGCTGGAGAGTACCCTCGGTGTAGTCGTCTACCTTTGTATGACCTGTTGCACCCTTCTCGTCCGCGATCTTTTCGAACTCCTCAATGCTGAGTGTCACGCCACCCAGGGCATCGATAGCCGCCTTAGCGTCAGCCTCTTTGGAGAAGAGCATATAAGCAACGTTTCTCGCGAGAGTCTCATCACGGTACTTGGGAGCGTTCATAATGTAAGCACTTGCTGTGAAGTATTCCTTATCCTTTGTAACGGTTGCGGAATCCTTGCCGTCGCCGTCGAGGACCGAGAAGGTCTCATTTGCGACTCTTGCGTCATCAAATGCCCAGATCGAGAACTCGTCGTTCGCGATGTAGTATTTCTTTTCGGGGTTATATGTGGTCTTGTCTGTTGTAAGGCTGGAATAGCAGCTGTTTTCAACCTTTTCCATAGCCTCGGCAAATTCCTTTGTTACCTCCTTGCCGTAAAGGGTGTACTTTTCACCGTCTACGGTATAAGCAACAGAGGTCTCTTCCTTTTCCTCAGCGAGAGCTGCGAGAAGAGCATCTACCATAGCGGTCTTTATTGCCTTGCGTGTCTCCTCATCGGGGATCTTTTCGGCATCAACGTTTATGGTAGCGTACTGAGTATCGTAATGAGACTCGGCTCTGTCCTTATAAACGATGTTCATAAATGCCTTTTGGTCGGTTGTAGCCTTGAGTGCCTCAACAAGAGACTTAGCCTCGTTGATCTTTTCGGTGTAAGCCGCGAGGACATCTGCCTCCTTAGCCTTGAGCTCATCTTCGGAATAGTCGCTTCCGAGGACCTCCTTGGCAACGTCCTCGTACTTAACGTTGATCGTGTAGTAGGAGTAGTCGACAAGCTGGAAGAGCTTGGGGTCTGCGTTGTACTTTGTGAGGATATCGCCGTCTGTTATACCGTTGAGAAGATCCTCCTGAACGGCGGCGGCAGCCTTCTCAGCAAGGAGAGAGAGCTCCATAGCGGCTCTTATATCCTTCTCCTTAACGCCTGCGCCGTAGACCGAAGCGATGTAGGAATCGGCGGTATATCCGACAAGCGTTGCGGAGGAGGTAAGTGTGTTCAGAGTGGAATCGATCTCAGCCATATCGTCATCGTCAAGCGTGATTTCTCTCTTTTCAGCCTCTTCGCAGTAAACGAGGAGCTGAGAAGCCTGATCGGCAGCAAGGTCCATAAAGTAATCGAACCAAGTACCCTCGTAAGAACCGAGTATGGAGGTCTCCATACCGCCCTTTGCGGGGTCGCCGAATACCTGATCCTTCAGCGACGCGGAAGTGTCAAGGCTGAAGTAGCTGATATAGCTCTGATAGTTAGTCGTGAAGGACTGAACCTGAAGCTGGTAGAAATAAGACATCATATTGGAGGATATCTTGAAATTCTCCGAGCGAATGGGGTAGGTGTGTCTCTTAAGGACACCGTTTGAGGAAAGAACTCCGAGAACGCATACAGCCACCACAACTATAGCGAGTACAGCCGCGATGAGAGAAGCGAGCCAGGAGGGCATTCCTTTTTTCTTTGTTGGCTTAACAGAGTTAGCCATTTTCTTTTCGGCGTTCAACGCCCTTATTCTGTTTGATTTTCCCATAGGATTTCACCTTTTATCCTTTATTTTTATATTGACAGCGCCCGATGGAGTCACCGAATGCCGTTGTTATACGGTATAAATAATATTATAACTTTTTTGCGTGATGATTTCTTGAATAATATATGAACAAATTAGAAATTTAGTGAAGGTCTCAGAGATTCATTATTACGGGGAGGACCATCGGCTTTCTCTTTGTCTTTGAATAGAGGTATTTTGAGAGGTCGTCCTTGACGGCAGACTTGAGCTCGGTACGGTCAACTCTGTCTCTCTTTTCGAGGCATCTGTTGATAGCGTCGCAGGCTATCTGCCTTACCTCGTCCATCAGCTCCTCCGACTCTCTCACGTAAACGAAGCCTCTTGAGACTATGTCAGGACCGGAAAGCAGCAGCTTCGCGTCGGTATCCACCGAGGCGACCACAACGATAAGTCCGTCCTGAGAGAGGTGGCGTCGGTCGCGGAGGACGATGTTTCCGACGTCTCCGACTCCGTATCCGTCCACAAGCACCTTGCCCGAGGGAACAGTACCCGCGAACCTTGCGCCCTTAGTGTCGATCTCAAGGACCTTGCCGATGTCGGGAATGAATATTCTCGAGTCGTCAATGCCCATATCTCTCGCCAAAGCCTTGTTTGCGGCGAGATGGCGGTATTCGCCGTGGACAGGCATAAAGTATTTCGGTCTTGTCAGCGCTTGGAGCAGCTTCAGCTCCTCCTGACAAGCGTGACCCGACGCGTGTATCTCTACCATTGCGTCGTGGAAAACGCTGACGCCGTTTTTTGTGAGCTCGTTGATTATCCTTCCCACAAGCTTTTCGTTGCCGGGGATAGGAGAGGAGGAAAGGACAACAAGGTCGTTTCTTCCGAGAGTGATCTGGGAATGGTCGGCGAACGCCATTCTCGAGAGCGCAGACATAGGCTCACCCTGACTTCCCGTGGTGATAAGGGTTATCTCCTCGGGCTTGAAGCGCTTCAGCTCGTTGATATCCACGAGAACACCCTCGGGTACGGTCATATAACCGAGCTCGATAGCCGCCCCGATGATATTGAGCATACTGCGTCCCGTCACCGCCACACGTCTTCCGTGGGCGACGCTGGTGTTGATTATCTGCTGAACTCTGTGAACGTTTGACGAGAAGGTGGCAATAACTATCCTCTTGTCGGGATTTGCCGTAAAAATAGACTCAAGTGATCTTCCCACCACCTTTTCCGAGGGGGTAAAGCCTGTTCGCTCGGCGTTGGTCGACTCGCACATAAGGAGCAGGACGCCCTTCCGTCCAAGCTCACCGAAGCGGGTGAGATTCATCATCTCTCCGTCTATGGGGGTGATATCGAGCTTAAAGTCGCCCGAATGTATCACCGTTCCGAGGGGAGTGGTGATAGCCAGCGCGCAGGCGTCGGCAATAGAGTGGTTGACGTGAATGAATTCGACCGAGATCTCGCCAAGCTTGATAACATCTCCCGCATTTACGCAATTGAGCGAGGGAGCGTAGGGGAGCTGATGCTCCTCAAGCTTGTTTTTGATTATTCCGAGGGTCAGTCTTGTGCCGTATATCGGCGGATTTATCTGCCTTAGCAGATAGGGAATAGCACCTATATGGTCCTCGTGACCGTGGGTGAGGACTATTCCTCTGATCTTGTCGCGGTTCAGCTCGAGATACGAGATATCGGGAATGACGAGATCAACGCCCAGCATATCCTCGTCGGGAAATCCGAGACCGCAATCGATAATGATGATATCCTCTCCGTATTCAAAGACGGTAAGATTTTTACCGATCTCGTTGATACCGCCAAGAGGAATTATACGAATTTTTCCTTTTGGTTTTTTTGGCATATATTCTCCTGTTTTAAAATTATAAATAAGCACGAAAAAGCAGTCCCCTCCACAGCGCAGCTCCGCTCCCTGCGCGGTATCCGAGACGCATATTCAAATTTACCTAATGATCATTATACTATAAATATTCTCTTTTGTCAATAGTTAACTGCCGAAAAGAGATGACGCGAAGAGAATAAATATCAAAAAAGCCGCGCCGAAGAGAAATCCCCCGCAGAAAAAGGGGAAGCCCGAGCGAATCCGTTCCTTTTTGGCATATTTTTTTCTTTTTCTTGTAGGCTTATTTTCCGAGATAAGTCTGTTCGCCTCAAGCAGCATAGACTCGGTGTCAAAGGGCGCTTTCTCAAGGTCGGAGCGAAGCACGAAGTACGCCGTCTCAAAGGCGCTGCTTTTCTCGGGACGCAGGACGATCATCTGTCTTTGAACTCCTTTTATCATAAAATCTCCTTTCGAAATTTCGAAATTCTTTGATGCTATTATTTGCCTTGAATGCGCCTTTCTAATCGTTTTTTTGCCATTCGAAACTAAAAAGCGGAAGGAAAAAACCACAATTTAAAAATAAAATCAAAAATTAACAAAATACCCCTTGACAAATTGGGGATATTTAAATATAATATACAATGTTCGACGGCGTGTTGTTTAAAGCGCTGAAATGAGAGCAAATGCTCCATAAAGATACAAACTACAACAAATGAAGAGAAAAAAAGGAGAAAAACGATGAAATCTACAGGTATTGTACGTAAGGTTGACGAATTGGGACGTATTGTGTTGCCAATCGAGATACGCAAAGTTATGGGTATTAAGGAAAGAGATTCTTTGGAGATATTTACAGAGGCGGATCAGATAATCCTTCAGAAATATCAGCCTGCTTGCATCTTCTGCGATAATGTGGATAATATCGTATTTTTCAATGGCAAGCGCATCTGCGCATCCTGCGTTGAAAAGCTGAAGGAGCAGCTCTGATCTCGTGAAGAGAATGTTTCTTTCTACGTCCAATATCCTCTTTGAGGACGATTATATCAATGATACCGAAGCAGCGTTCAGTCGCTGCTTTTCGGCTCTTTCTGAGGCGGGCTTTGAAAGAGTCGACATAAATTTCTGGGGACTTGCGAAGCCTTATGGCTGGATGCTCACCGATAGGTTTGAAAAGGTCATATCCCATATAGGGGAGCTTTCCGAGAAATACCGCCTTCCGATACATCAGACCCACGGAAATACCTATACGGGTAAGCAGTGGGACGATCCCGATTATCCATATCACGGCTTTATGGTCGAGTCTAATCTTAAAATAATAAAGGCGACGGCAGCCCTTGGGGGAAGCTGGGTGGTAATGCACCCGATGAATCTGCCCCACGATCCGCTTTATGACCCGAAACGGGCAAAGGAGGCGGCAATAAAGGCACTCGCCCCCTATATTGAGGAGGCAAGAAAGTGCGGTGTGGGCATCGCTGTCGAGAATATGGTCGATTTCAGAGGAAACCGCCGCCGCTACTGCGGTGGGGATATCTATGAGCTTATCGACCTTGTGGACACGATAAACGATCCCTCGCTCGGTATCTGTCTCGACACTGGTCACGCCAATATCAGCGGAGCAGATCCCGCCGAGGCGATACGCGCCGTTGGAAAAAGGCTGAAGGCGACTCATATAAACGATAACCACGCGGCGGACCGCGACGAGCATATTCTGCCCTATTTCGGCACTGTTGACTGGCAGAGCACAGTCAAGGCGCTGAAGGAGATCGGCTACGAGGGCGACTTTGCCTACGAGGTAGCCTTTGACGGCTGTCCGAGAGAGGTCGGACGGGAGTTTGTGGAGTATTCCGCAAGGCTTGGCAGATATCTGCTTTCATTATAAGACAAATAAAAGGACAAAGAAATTTGGGTTGCCCCGAAGCTCTTTGCCCTTTTTTTATAAAATAACGTGCGGCTATGCCTTTATGAATTCAAATATCTCAGAAAGATAGCTCTTCGGATCTGTGAGGTAGGAACGGGCGTGGCGGACTCCGTCAAAAATCACGAGCTTACAGCCCTTTCCCTTGGAGCGTGCCGTGTCGCAAAGCACCGCCGACATTTCGGTGGGAACGTATCTGTCAGCCCCGCCGTGTATCAGCAGTATCGGAAGCGAGGTGTTTTTAATTCCCCGCAGAGGTGAGTCGCCGAAAAAGGAAAAACCGCCGAGAAGCCTTGCCCAAAGGTCGGTAAAATAGACGGTGGGAAAGGGGGGGATCTTGTATTTCCTCACAAGATTGTGTCGGATTATATCTATTGCCGAGGTAAAGGGACAGTCGGCAATTACCCCCGCCACCGTTTTGGGCAGATCATTTCCGCAGGCAGTAAGCACCGTAGCGCCGCCCATAGACACTCCGTAAAGAAAGATCGGGATATTCTCAAATCTTTTTGCGGCAAAATCACAGAAAAGTCGGCAGTCACGGCCCTCAAGGACTCCGAGTGTAACGTATTTTCCCTCGCTTTTGCGATGGGAGCGTTGGTCAGGGAGGATAAGCGCGTAGCCCTTCCCGAGAAGAGCCGACGCTATCGGAGAAAAGTCGGCGCGCGCCGAGGAGTGGTAGCCGTGGTAGGCGAGGAAAACGCCTCGCGGCGCTCGATCGGGGAGAATAATTTCGGCGTGGAGCTTCAGACCGTCGAAGGATGTGAGGGTGATCTCTTCTCTCACAAGGCTCTCGAAGAAGACAAGTGAGTCTCTCATCACTCCGTCAAAGGGCTTGTATTTTTCAGCCTTTACCGTTTCTCCCATGCCTTTTTTTCGACCGCAGGTGCGGATGAATACAATATACCCGAGGATGAGAAATATGAGAGTCAGCAATATGACGAGCGAAAATAAAAATATCAGCGGCTTCATAAAAACTCCTTAAATCAAATATGATCATAGTATATTCAAATCAAAAAAAGCTATCCTAATATAAAAAAAGAGGTGGCGGAATATGAAAAAAAGCGGGTTTTACAGGGGATGCGGAAAGCGTGTATTTGACGTGAGCGCGGCATATATCCTATTGCTTTTTCTTTATATTCCAATGGCGATCATCGGGCTTTTGGTGACGCTTACCTCCCGCGGAGGGGCTATATTCAGACAAAAGCGGGTGGGCAAGGACGGCAGGGTCTTTATTCTTTATAAATTCCGTACAATGCGCAAGGGCGCTCCCGAGCTCTCCCACGCCGAGTTCAAGAATGCGTCGGAATATGTGACACCCCTTGGGCGATTCCTCAGAAGGACCAGCCTTGACGAGCTGCCTCAGCTTTTTAACGTGCTTAACGGTGATATGAGCCTTGTGGGGGCGCGGCCGCTGATCCTTAGTGAGACGAAAATGCACGACGAGCGGCGCGAGAAGGGGATATATCTTGACCGCCCGGGTATCACGGGACTCGCTCAGTCCGAGGGGCGTGACCTGCTCTCCGACTCGGAAAAGCTTGCGCTCGAGGTGAGATATCACGCCGAGATCGGCTTTCTTGAGGACGTGAGGATAATAGCCAGAACTCTCGGGCTTGACAAAGGGAGAAAAATGTAATATACTATCATCAGATAGCCGAGGTCGGCTTTGTTTGGAGATAGGTATGAAAGATAGCTTTGACGAGAAGAAGAGAATGATACTCGCCTTCAGAAAATATTCAAGACTCGGGCTTTCAGCTCCGAGCCTTGATGCCTTTGACGCCTTCAGGCGTATCGAGGGGTGTTGCAGAAACAGACGTGAAGCTCACGAGCTTCTGGCGGTTTACGATACCCTCAGGTTTTTGCGCCTTACGGGCGAGACCGATGCCATAAAGGCGCTTTACGCAGTGTATTTTTACGGCTCGAGACGGCCTCTTCGGAAAAATGACGTGACAAACCGAGTGCAGCGCCACGCGTATGAGACCTCCTGTGATGCGAGAACGGTCTACAGGCGGCTGTCCTTCGCCTTTGGAATATACCGAAAAATGCTGTCGGATAACCTATTTGACTGATCCGTTCGAAAGAAGCTCGACGAGCTTTTGATCTTTCGAGATCCTTATGGCGTATTTTTCGCCGCACTCCTCGCATAAAATCAAATATGACTCCCTTGGGCAAAGGTCTACGCAGTAATTGAAGGACTTTCTGCCCTTCTTTTTTTCTGCGAGTATCTTCTTTGAGCTTTCACTCAGGGGTATAACCTCGCTGATACCCGAAAGAGAGACTCTCGTGAGTGTGATGCGGGAGCGGCGCTTCAGCTCTGTTACCGTAAAGTCGAGCCCTCCCTCGTCATTTTCTATTACGGCGTATGAAAAGCTTTTGAAGACGTACCGTCCGAGAAGCATAAGCGAGAAGGCGAGAACGAGTATGGATATCATCTGCATAACGGGGCGGAGAGGGAGATTCGGCAGGGTCGAGAAATACATTGCCAGCGCACCGCCGAAAAACAGGACAAGGGCGAGATTTCTTCCGAGCTCGTTGGTCTTTTTTGGTTGGATTTCGTACATTTTTTCTTCTTCCTTTGCGAAAAAAACAATTGTTAACAAAAAAGCGTTGAAATTTGGCGCTTTTGGTGTTATAATAACCTTTATACTATTATTATAACTTTAAGGAGCGATAATGTCAAGAGTTAGCAGGGGATTTAAAATACTTGGTTGGCTTATAAAATTTCTCTTTGTGATGCTGATAGCGGCGATATGCGGATTTTTGCTTTGGAGAATATTCTCCTCCTCGTCGCCCGACAGTATGGAGGCGCTGTCTGTCAACGAAAGCGTGGTCGAGGCGTATGAAAACGACGGAGAGCTCTATCTCTTCCGCCAGGAGCAGGCGAGTATCACGAGAGCGGAAAGCAACGCGGGATATTTTTCGGTCACGAGGGCCGCGTTTATTCCCGAGGCTAATCAGATACAGGTGGTGCTAAGATATAACAACAGTACCATAAAGCATCTTGTGGAGGATTACTCCCTTGAGACAATACCCGAGAGGAGCGAGGATCTTTACGACGTCAGCCTCTTCTTCTCGGTCGATCTTACCCCCGAGAATACCGAGGATAACGCAACGGTCTCCGAGGGGGCGACACGTACCTTCCGCTGTTCCTCGCGCCTTGTGAGACGTGACGAAAAAAATCTTTATAATTACAGAATGTTCGTCTTTGACCTTGACGAGTGCGGTGAGGATCTCGCGGCTCTTCTTGAGAGCGGACATCTTCTGGCGGTCTATGCCGACGTATATTACGTAGAGGATATGGATCTTGACGAAAAGGCTTACGGAACTCTCTGTCTTTACGATTACCTGACTGAGACCGAGGAACTGAAGCTGAGCTCGGACGATATAAAAGCTATAAAAGAGAGAAAATACGACTGAATATGAGTGAAAATAAAAATACGAACAAGCCAATGAACAGAATAGCGGCGCTGCACGATCTTTCCTGCTTCGGAAGATGTGCGCTGACGGTGATACTGCCCGCCCTCTCGGCGATGGGAACGCAGGTAGTTCCGCTGCCGACGGCGCTTCTCTCGAGCCACACAGGGGGATTTACCGATCTCTATTTTAAGGATCTCACAGAGCAGATGAGGGAGATATCCGATCATTTCGAAAGGCTTGAGCTTAAATTTGACGCTATCTATACGGGATTTCTCGGAAGTGAGGAGCAGATCGACCTTGTGTCCGATTTTATAAATAAGTTCTCGGACAGCGGTACTCTCCGTCTTGTCGATCCCGTTATGGGAGACGACGGAGAGGTATATTCCACTTATACCGAGGGAATGTGCCGCCGTATGGCGGAGCTCTGCCGTCACGCCGACCTTATTACCCCTAACCTCACCGAGGCGTGTATCCTTGCGGGTGTCGAATATAAGGATACCTCGGATATGTCCGAGAGTGAGGCGTTCGAGTACGCGGACGGTCTTAGAAGAGAGCTGGAGCTCGGTCACCGTACGGTGGTCATTACGGGAATATCCCACAGCAAGGACAGCTTCGGCACTTACGGCTTCTGTCCCGACACTATGCCAAAGGGATATATGTACAGCGTGAAGAAAGTGAAGCGCTCCTACCCCGGAACGGGAGATCTTTTCGCCTCGGTCCTTCTCGGCGCACTTATGGCGGGGGCAGACCTTTGCGAGGCGATGCGTGTGGCGTCCGATCATATAAGACGTGTGATGGAATACTCAAGAGGCTTTGACACACCGCCCCGTGAGGGAGTCGCATTCGAGAGCTTCCTCGGGGAGCTCTGCGATTACGCAAAGGAGAAGTATGGAAGAAAAACGGTTTAAAAAGAATGACGACGGATTTATCTGCGCCCATTGCGGCAAGGAGGTGCTTCCCCTTGGATTCAGCTCGAGGGATCATTGCCCCTTCTGCCTCTGGTCGCTGCACGTCGACGTAAATCCCGGGGACAGAGCAAACGAGTGCAGAGGAAATCTTGTGCCCGTGAAGGCGCTTACCGACCCGAGAAAAGGATTTATTATAGTTTATAAGTGCGATAAGTGCGGTGAGCTTCACAGAAACAGAGCGGCGCACGAGGCGAAGGTCCAGCCCGACGATCTCGGACTTATTATTAAGCTGACAGCGGCTGAAATGTAATAAAAGACATTTTGATATTTAAAATATTATGGTAAAATAAAGGATTTTGAGCTTGAAAGATTGTAAAATAAAACACAAAGAAGAAATGATTATTTTGTCAGAGAAGCCTCTTGCGGACGATCTTTTCTTTGCTGACGGATACCGAGGATTTTCGGTTTCGGCGAAAAGAGATTCCGAGAGGCGGCTCTGTCTTCTTGACGGATTTTTCGACTACGTGGATATAGACGACAGAAGTCTTCTGAGACGGCATCTTTCCGAAGACCCGAGAACGCCCTGTCTCCTCAGGACAGAGATAGGTACGGCGGTGATCGTGGGAGACAGCTTCCCGTCTCTCGGCGGCTTTTGCTTTTTCTTTTTAAAGGCGGAGAGCGGAGACTCTCTTTATTCTTCCTATGCTCGGAAGGGAGAGCGGTTGGTCGTTCTCGACCGAGACAGACTTGCCGAGAGAGGCGCGGGGCGTCCGAAAACACTTTCTCGTGATCTTGAATCGGTGCTGAAAAATGCAAAGAACGCATTTGAAGCTCCGAATATTTACGAGAAAAACGACATAGATAAAATTAATGAAAAATACAATAGCATACTGAAGGGCATTGTGGAACTGTCGGGCTGTGATATCCGCTTTATCAGGTGTGAGCGTATCGCTTTTTCCGAGAACGCCGACTATGCTCTTCTCTCGGCATTTCTGCTCTCATCACTTCTCCTTTGCAGGAGGATAGGCACTGAGAGGATAGCCGACGTCGAGCTTCTTGAGCTTTCGGGAGATCTTGCCGCAAGGGTATTTTTCACTGCCGAGGAGGAGTCGCTCTCATCGCTTCCCGAGCTCGATCTCTTTCTCGGGGCGGCTGAGAGGGGCGGTATGTTCTTTGACTGTTTCAGACGGGACGGCGGACTCGAGATCGTCTTCTCGCCCGTGAGAGACGACCCCTCCATCTATGGCTTCAAGAGCGGCGAGTCCTTCGATTGGGGAGGGGATTTCTGGCAAAGACTCGGGTCGTTCAAAAGAAAAATGACAAAATCAAATAAAAATTTGTAAAAAAAGAGTATATTCAGAATAATTTGAGTACATTATAAGCAGATAAGGTAAATTAGTGTTTGAGAAGGGGGAAAAATGAGCAGTTGTATTCGCGACGTGTTTCTTGAAAGAGAAAAGGAGACTCTCTCTCCTTATGCCTTTCTGACGGTAAACACAAAGGGAAGGGATCACCCGTACGTTCCCTGTGAAAACAGAACCGAATTTCAGCGGGACAGAGACAAGATACTTCACTCGGCGTCCTTCCGCAGACTTATGAATAAAACTCAGGTCTTTCTCGCGCCCGTGGGAGATCATTACAGAACGAGAATGACCCACACTCTTGAGGTCACACAGATCGCCAGGATCATCGCGAGAGCTCTCAGGCTCAACGAGGATCTTATAGAGGCGGTGGCTATGGGTCACGATATAGGTCACACGCCCTTCGGACACGCGGGGGAGCTTGCTATGCAGCAGTGCTTCGACCCCGATTTCACCCACTACCGTCAGAGCCTCAGAGTCGTTGAAAGGCTTGAGAACAACGGCGAGGGACTCAACCTCACCTGGGAGGTGAGAGACGGTATAGTCAATCACACAGGTGACTCGATGGCGTCCACTCTCGAGGGGGTGGTGGTGAAATACGCCGACAGAATAGCATACATAAATCACGATATCGACGACGCGAGAAGGGCTGAGATACTGAGTATCTCGGATATTCCCGCCTGGATAAGAGATGTGCTCGGAGAGGGACATTCCGAAAGGATAAATACCCTCGTAACGTCAATTATAAGAGCCAGCACAGACAGTCCCGAGATAAAGATCGGGGACGAGGTGGGAAAGGCGATGTCGGCGCTTCGTGAATTCCTCTTCGAAAGGGTGTACAGAAACCCCGTGGCTAAGTCCGAAGAGGGCAAGGCGAGGGAGCTTCTCACAAGGCTTTTTGAGCATTACGTCAAGCACCCCGAGGAGATGCCCGAGCTCTACAGAAGAAACTGCGAGAGCGAGGGAGTTGAGCGCTGCGCCTGTGATTTTGTGGCGGGAATGACCGACAGATACGCTATTGATGTATATTCCGATCTCTACGTTCCCAAGGTGTGGAGAGGTAGCCGCTGATGATACCGAGAGAGATAATCGACGAGATAGTTTTCAGAAGCGACATCGAGCAGGTGATCGGCTCGTACGTTACGCTGAAGAGAGCGGGCTCGAATTTTAACGGACTCTGTCCGTTTCATACCGAAAAAACACCGTCCTTTACGGTATTTCCAAATACCAAGAGCTTTTATTGCTTTGGATGCGGCGCGGGAGGAGACGTTATCAGCTTTACGATGCGCGCCGAGAATCTCGATTACGTCGGAGCTGTCGAGCTTCTGGCTCAAAGGGCGGGTATAACTCTGCCCGAGGACGGAAGAGAGGGCGACACGGGGATACCTCGAAAGCGGATATACGAGATGAACCTCGCGGCGGCAAGATTTTTCAGAGAATGTCTTTTTGATCCGAAATACGGCAAGGAGGCTATGGAATATCTCACCGAAAGCCGAAGGCTGTCATCGGCGACAATAAAGCATTTCGGGCTCGGCTTTTCTCCGAACAACGCTTGGATGCTCACAAATCATATGCATTCCCTCGGATTTACCGACGAGGAGCTTGTGACGGGATTCCTTTGCGGAAAAAGTCAGAGAACGGGAAAGACCTACGACTATTTCAGAAACAGAATAATCTTTCCTATCATAGATACTACGGGAAATATAGTCGCCTTTGGCGGCAGAGTTATGGACGACTCGAAGCCTAAATATCTGAATACCTCGGATACCCCCGCGTTCAAAAAGAGCAGACATCTTTTTGCGCTGAATTTCGCCAAGAATAATGCCTCGGAGCAGATGATACTCTGCGAGGGATATATGGACGTTATCGCCCTTCACGCCGCGGGATTTGAAAACGCTGTGGCAACTCTCGGTACGGCGATAACCTCCGAGCAGTCGAGAATATTCGCCAAATACACAAAAAAGGTGGTCATCACCTACGATTCCGACAGCGCGGGACAGACGGCGGCTGATAAGGCAATGCGTCTTCTCGGCGAGGCGGGACTCGACGTGCGGGTACTGAAGCTTGAGGGCGCTAAAGACCCCGACGAATATATAAAGACCTACGGCAGGGACGCCTTCTCAAGAGTGATAAGCGAGAGCAAGAGCGGCTTTGAATACAAAATGGATAAGATAATATCCACTCACGATATTTCGAGCGCCGAGGGAAGGATCAAGGCGGCGGGCGAGATATGCGCCGTTATTGCCTCCTACCATTCGGGAGTCGAGAGGGAGATATATATTATGTCAGCCGCGAAGAGACTTGAGCTTTCAAGAGAGGTTCTGGTCTCGGACGTTGAAAGGATAAGACGGCGTATGCAGAGGGAGTCGGCGAACAAAATGTCGAGAGACGCCCTTATGACGGCGAAAAATCTCGACAACCGAGTCAACCGCGACGCGGCGAAGAATATAAGAGCCAACTCGGCTGAGGAGGCTATCATCGGAATGATCCTCATATTTGACGAGCTGAGAGCCGAGGTAGCGTCGGGAAGAACAGAGCTTTCCGCGGACGATTTCATAACCGAGTTCGGAAGGAAGGCGTTCTCCACGATCTGTGAGCTTGAGCTCGGAAAATTCGGCTACTCGAAGTCGATGCTGGCGCAGACTTTGTCCATAGACGAGGTGAGTAAGCTCGAGCAGCTTGAGCAGAACAGAAGAAAATACTCGGCGAACGATAAAAATGTGCTTGAGGAATACATAAGAAACCTCAAGGAGGAAAAGCTGAACGCCGAAAAGAGCGACGACCTGAGCTTTATTCTTAACAGTAAGCGGAATAAGCTCCGCGAGAAAAAGGATAGTTAATAAATTTACATAGATAAAGGAAAAGGAAAAATGACAGAAAACGAAATAAGAGAAGAAGATATACTCGATGAGTTCGAGCTCGATGCCGACATTGAGGAAAAGGAAGAAAAAGAGGAAAAGCCCGAAAAGAAGATAGACGTCAACGAGCTTATCGAGAAGGGTAAGAAGGGGGCGCTGTCGGCAAGTGACCTCGACGAAATGGTCGAAAAGCTTGATTACGATATGGATAGACTCAGAGATCTTTACGAGGCGCTTGAGGATAACGGAATACCGCTCCCGGGTGAGATGTCCAACAGCGAGATCAACGAGATCGAAAGCGAGGTCGAGTCCTTCGGCGCGGGCGAAAATATGGAGAGGATACTCGAGCAGGAGGGTCTTGCCATAGACGACCCTGTCCGTATGTATCTCAAGGAGATAGGAAGAGTTCCGCTTCTCACTCCCGACAGAGAGAGGGAGCTGGCTGAAATAATGACCAACAGCACCTCGGACGAGGAGAGAGAGCTCGCCAAGAACGAGCTCGTTGAGGCTAACCTCCGTCTCGTTGTCAGCATAGCCAAGAGATATGTGGGCAAGGGAATGTTCTTCCTCGATCTTATCCAGGAGGGTAACCTCGGACTTATGAAGGCTGTTGACAAGTTTGATTACAGCAAGGGATATAAGTTCTCGACCTACGCTACCTGGTGGATAAGACAGGCGATCACAAGAGCGATAGCCGATCAGGCAAGGACAATAAGAATTCCCGTCCATATGGTAGAGACGATACACAAGGTGTCGAGATATACAAGACAGATGCTCCAGGAGCTTGGACGAGAGGCGACCGCCGACGAGCTCGGCGAGAAGATGGGAATGAGCGCCGAGAAGGTCCGCGAGATAATGAAGATCGCGCAAGATCCCGTATCTCTTGAGACTCCTATTGGCGAGGAGGAGGACAGCCATCTCGGCGACTTTATCCCTGATGACGACACTCCCGCTCCCGCTGACGCAGCCTCGGCAACGATCCTTCGTGAGGTGATAGAGAGAGAGCTTCACACCCTCACCCCCCGTGAGGAGCACGTTATCAAGCTCCGCTTCGGTCTTTACGACGGAAGAACACGTACTCTCGAGGAGGTTGGCAAGGAGTTCGATATCACCCGTGAGAGAATAAGGCAGATAGAGGCAAAGGCGCTCAGAAAACTCCGCCACCCCAGCAGAGCGAGACATCTCCGCGGATTTCTTGACTGATAAATAAATTGATGTGCATTTTTAATAAAAAATAAGATGCTAAATTGTATTTAAAACCAAAAAAGACGGCAAAAAGCAAGAAATTGCAAGATCATATTTGATCAATATGACAAATAAAATGCCAAGAATGCCCTTTTTGGCTACATTTCAAGATTTGTTAACAAAAAAATGACTTGACATTTTCTTGTTTTTGGTGTAAAATAGTACAGTATCTTAATGAATAGTTTCAGCGTATCCACGTTGCTGATTTTTTGAGGAGGAAAAAATGAACAAGAGATTATTATGCCTTCTTTTGAGCTTTCTGATGTTGTTTTCTGTGGTTTTGACGGGTTGCTCCGAAAAGACCGATGATGAGGCTATTGCCGACACACAGAAAGAGGCTGCAAAGAACACCGTTACACTTTCGATGTACCTTATGTCGGAAGAGCCTGTAACCGAAGAGCAGGCAGACAAAATGGAAGAGGCAATAAACAAAATAACCAAGTCCAAGTTCAAGACAAGACTTGTGCTCCACTACTACACAGAGGAGCAGTATTATACGGCTCTTGAGGACGCATTCAAGAAGACCAAGGACGAAAAGGCTGCCAAGAAGGCTGCCGAGCAGGCTCTTAAGGAGGCTATCAAGAGAGGTGAGGCAACAGCTGCTCTCACGACCACTGTTGACGGTACGACCGCTGAGCCCACGGTCCTTAACGAGTACGGCATTCCCGAGCTTGCATACCCTACTATCAGTGAAAATCAGGTAGATATCTTCTATGTTGGCGGCTATGACCGTATAATGGATTACATAGATAAGAATTATCTCGCCGAGCTTGACGAGGCTCTCTCCAGCTCGTCCAAGACGCTCACAAAGTACCTTGCGAGTGAGACACTCAACCGTTCTAAGACAGTTGCGAACGCTACCTACGTGATCCCCACCAACGAGGTTCTCGGTGAGTACACATATATGCTCATTCATAAGGATGTTCTCGAGGAGTATTACCACTCGACAAATGATACGAGCGCGGATTTCACAATGCTCACAAGTGAGCCCGTTAAGGATATTCTCCACAAGGTAGCTACATATAATAGCGACGAGTTCGTTCCGCTCTATTCCACAACAGGCGACCATTTTGATATTTCAAACGTTTCTTATATCGGACTTGACGAGAACGGCGTTTACGATAACAAGACCTTCTCGCTTATCGGCGGTACTACCTTCGAGTCCTACAGATACGGTGTAACAAACAACTACTATCCTTACCAGAGTATCTTCGAGGAAAGAAGATTCAAGGCTCAGGTGGAAACACTTATAGAGTATAAGGAAAAGGGATATTATCAGACTCCCACCGAGGGCAAGAAGTTTGCTGTCGGATATATGAAGGGCAGTGTTGACGTTCCGCTTCAGTATGAGGATGAGTATGAGATCATTATAGTTGAGAGACCCCGTCTCTCCGAGAGAGATCTCTTCCACGGAGGTTTTGCGGTGAGCACAGATACTCACGACAGCGCAAGAGCTATGGAGGTCATCACATACCTCAATACCAACGTTGAGTTCCGCAACCTCGTTCTTTACGGAGTTGAGGGTGAGAACTACAATATCGTTGAAAAGGTTGTTGACGGTAAGTCTTATAAGACTGTTGAAAGAATCAACAACAACTATATGATGGATCTTAACAAGACGGGTAACACCCTGCTTGCATATCCTCTCTCCAGTGAGCCCGCAAATATCCGTGATTACCAGAAGGAGCACGTTAACTACGCTCGTGCAGAGCTTGATATCGGATTTATCTCTGTGTGCGCTGAGGGTAACCTTAACCTTGAGGCTATGGAATACGTAAGACAGCTGTCTGCGGACGTTTACGCAAAGATGCTTGAGATCGAGACTCTTGAGGAGTGGCAGTACTTCCTTAAGGGTAACTCCAACCCCGATGATGATATTGAGGATTACGTTGGATTTGAAAACCTTTGGGATAAGGATGAGATCCTCTATACGATGTGTCTCGACAGCTACTCACCTATGGGCGACGTCTACAATTCCGAAAAATTCGGTGAAGGTTCTTCTATAGCATATGTATACTTCACGTGGATCGAAGCTCTTGGCATTTACAGCATAAGCGGAGTTTGATGCATAAAGTAATAAATTAAGTCAATATAAAAAAGCGGTTTGAGCTGTCTCAACAGTGTCAAGCCGCTTTTTAATAGCTGTGGGCAGAATTGGACGGTTGAGATGGAATATACGCATATAATATGGGATTTTAACGGAACGCTTTTTGACGACGTTGACGCGGGGATACTTTCAGTCAACAAGATGCTTTCCGACAGGGGACTGAGGACTCTCGCCTCCCGAGAGGAGTACAGGGAGGTGTTTGGCTTTCCTATAATTGAATATTACAGACGCCTTGGATTTGACTTTGAGAAAGAGCCCTACGAGGTCCTTGCTCCAATCTGGGTCGAGCTATATAACGAGAACAGTAAGCACTCAAAACTTGCGCTCGGCGCTTTGGATGCCCTTGCCCATTTTAAGGAGAAGGGTATTCCGCAGATACTGCTTTCGGCAACCGAGCTCGATATGCTGAGAGGTCAGGTTGCGGAGCTTGGGATAGAGAAATATTTCGATGAGATAATGGGGCTTTCTAACATTCACGCCTATTCAAAAAAGGAGCTGGCAATTAATTGGTGTGCGGAAAATTGCAACGCAAATCCGATATTTATAGGCGATAGCGAACACGATTTCGCGGTGGCAGAAGCTGTGAAAGCGCCGTGTTTGCTTGTTACAAACGGTCATCAGTCAAGGAAAAGGCTCGAAGCCACATCAGCTGCGCTTTGTGCGGATTTATATGATGTTATTAAAATGCTCGAATGATGCCCTATGGCAATTTCGAGGGCAAAAGAAAACCGATGGATCAATGATCCATCGGTTAATTTTTTTTAATTTTTATCAGCCCTGAGGGGGTGCTGTAACGATCGGGGAAGCGGTCGTTGTTGCTGTGGGAGCGGTCGTTGAGATATAAGATGTGCTGCAGTAGAGAACAGCGCCCTTATAGGAGATTCTTGCCCACTTGCCGTTCTGGCTTACGCCTGTCTGAACGAGCTCGTCGCCGTTAAATACTGTTCCGCCGATATTCTCAGCGCCCTCGGATGCATCTGTCCACTGACGGAGGTTGAGGGATTTCTCAGCAATTACGTAAACAGTTGTTTCAGCCATATCGGTGAAGAGGATAGAACCTGCTTCGGTTGTGATGCAGTCATTCGAAATGTAATACTGATTGCCCTTGAAATCGATGAGAGACCATCTGTCGGAGATCTTAACTCTTGTGTAGGACTCGCCGAACTTTGCGGTAGCTCTCTTTGTAGAGTCGTTAATCACTGTGTCACTTCTGACGTTTACCTGACCAACAGCAATGTAAACTGTGTCGGTGTTATCTGTCCAGCTGAGCTGATCTGCGGGAACGTTAGAGGGAGCGGTGGTTGTTGCTCCGGGAGCAAGTGTTGTTGTAGCCTGTGTATTAATGCCAACGAATTCGCCATCGTCTTCATCATCGTCGATAGGCTCGTCTTCTTTCTTACAAGAGATAAGTACGCAAGAGAATGCCATTACGAGAACGAGGAACAGCGCAAGAAATTTTTTCATTTTGTGTCTCCTTTGTTTTTTACTTTAATTTTTTTATCAAGACACTGCGGAGATCCCGAGGGAAAGCCGACAGCAGAATCAATAAAAAGGGTAGAACGATACCATTAATATTGATTATATCACACCCGCAACCGAGTGTCAAGCGGAATTGAAATTTTTTCGGCAAAATTTTAAATTTCGCCCTTGATAAGCTTTTTGATCGCCAAAATAGCGATCCTTATAGCCATATCGGTGTCGTGAGACTCCGACTCGCCCGAGTCAAGCCCGAGAGCGTATCTCTCCTGATTCCATACGCAGGTGAATACAGCTCCGCATCGCAGTCCGAGACTTGCTCCTACCGTAAAGAGGGTAGATGCTTCCATCTCGCTGGCAAGAACTCCAAGGCGTTTCCAGGCTTCCCATTTTTCGCCGAGCTCCGAGGCGGTGGGCATTCTTGCGGGGGAGTGCTGTCCGTAGAAGGAGTCCTTGCTCTGGACAACTCCCGAAAGGTGAGGGAGCTGAAGCTCCCTTGCCGCGCCGACGAGGGAAAAGAGCACGTCTACGTTTGCCACTGCGGGGAATTCGGGTGGTGCATACTCACGGGACGTTCCGTCCTGACGGACAGCTCCCGAAGCTATGATCGAATATCCCGCCTTGGCATCAAGGGAAATACCTCCGCAAGTACCGACTCGGATCATGGTGTGAGCGCCGCAGGCGGCAAGCTCCTCGACGGCAATAGCCGTTGAAGGACCGCCGATACCCGTGGAGCAGACTGTGACCTTTTTTCCGAGAAGGTATCCGTTGTAGATATTGTACTCTCTCGACATACCGAAATGGGTGGCGTTATCAAGGTAAGCGGCAATTTTTTCGCATCTTGCGGGGTCGCCGGGGAGGATACAGTACTCGCCGATGTCTCCACTTGCCGCGGCAATGTGATATTGCTTCTCGTGTGTGTCAAGCATAAAGTGTTCCTCCTTTTTGATCCCGTCTCCCCGTGGTGCGGGGGAGCGGACGCTGCCGAAAAAATCAACTCAGCCCGAGGTGCGGGGCGGTGTTGACCTCTTGATCCTTGCAGTAATTTTTACTCCTTTTATTATATCACACAAATTTCCTTTTTTCAAGTATAGTATTGATTTTTTTGCAAATAATATTCTAAAAAAGAGGGGAATATTATATGGAGAAGGGAATAATGAGATTTTCCGACAAGGTTGGATTTATCTCGGCGGGAAGCGTGGTCGGCAAGTGTGAATTTGAAGGACCGATAGGCGACTGCTTTGACATTCACGACAAGAGCGATAAGTTTGGTATGAACACCTGGGAGAAGGCTGAAAGCGAGATGCAGCGTCTGGCGCTGAACACCGCGATGGCAAAGGCGGGACTTTCCGAGGGAGATATCGATGCCCTTTTCGCTGGGGATCTGCTCAATCAGTGCGTTGGGTCGTCATACGGTCTTGTGGATTTTGATATACCGTATTTCGGGCTTTACGGCGCTTGCTCAACTGCCGCGGAGGGATTGATCCTTGGGGCAATGGGGGTGTCGGCGGGGCATTTTGAACGCGCCGCGGCTGTTACCTCATCTCATAACAGCTCCGCGGAGCGGCAATACCGAATGCCGATAGAGTACGGCGCGCAGCGCTCTCCCACGGCTCAGTGGACGGTTACGGGCTCGGGAGCGTTCATCATAGGAAATTGCGGCGGGGTGAGGATATCCGAAGCTCTTGGAGGGATAGTTGTGGACAAGGGTATCAAGGACGCCTCGAATATGGGGGCTGCAATGGCGCCTGCGGCGGTGGACACGCTGACGAGATATTTTTCGGTGTCGGGAAGCTCACCCGAGGATTTCGACCTTATACTCAGCGGCGATCTCGGAGCTGAGGGAGGATCGATCCTCTGTGAGCTGATGCTGACGTCGGGATACGACATAAAAGGAAGATACAACGATTGCGGAATGATAATTTATGACCGAGGGGCGCAGGATATGCACTCGGGAGGCTCGGGGTGCGGCTGCTCGGCGGTGGTCCTTGCCGCGTATATTCTTCCAAAGCTTATGCGCGGAGAGCTTTCCGATATTCTTTTCCTCGGAACGGGGGCGATGATGAGCCCCGCCAGCGTTCAGCAGGGGCAGTCGATACCTGCTGTAGCTCATCTTGTGAGACTAAAAAAACCGCTTTGAGCGGTCTTGGGAGGATCTATGGATATTTTTATGGATTACGTCTTTGCCTTCTGCGTTGGCGGACTTTTTTGCGTGGTGGCGCAGATACTTGTGGATAAAACGAAGCTCACCCCCGCGCGGATACTTGTCAGCTACGTTGTGGCGGGGGTGGTGCTCGGAGGCATCGGTCTTTATAAGCCTCTTGTGGAATTCGCGGGGGCGGGTGCGACCACGCCGCTTACAGGGTTTGGATATCTCATATCGAAGGGAGTCAGAGAGGCGGTTGATGCGGATGGACTCATCGGCGCTCTCACGGGCGGACTTTCCGCCGCCGCGGGAGGCATCACCGCCGCTCTGCTTTTCGGACTTATCGCGGCACTGATCGTCCGTGGGAAGCCGAAGGGATAGGGGAATTAGGAATTAGGAATTAGGAATAACTTGGTTGGTTTATTTCCAACGCCCGAGCTCCTCGCGCTTTTCCTGCTCCTGCTTTTCTTTTTCCCAGAGCTCCTCTTTGCGCTTCATTTCTTTTCTTTCAAGCATCATTTTCGCAACCTCTATTCCCACGATGGCGAATTGGGGAACGAACAGTAGAAGCAAACACCAAAGGCTGTCTGTATTTTTTGAGGAAAACAGCGCCACGGGAAGATAAAAGGGAAGGACGGCGAAATATACAGTTGCCTTTATGTAAAAATCCTTCAGCTGCTTCTCTGTGGGGCGGTTGTATCTGTAAAATTTACTGACGTAGTGCTTGTTCAAAAGGAGAAGCCGATCGTTTTTCTCGACAAGAGCCATTACGCCGCGTATAAGTAAAAATATAAAGATCAACGGAGCTGCAAAAAACGAGCTTGTTGACAGGTTGACGTTATTTCTGAAAATAATTATGCCGATGATATTGAGAGCAAAGAAGATCGCGGTCGAGCATAAGAAAACTGTTTTCATATTGATCTTTTTCATAAAAACACCGCCTTTCTTGAAATGATTATATCATACTTCTATATAAAAAGCAACCGTAAATATGCGTCCTGCGGATATAAAAAGTTAAGAGCTAAGAGTGAAGAGTGAAGAGTGAAGAGCGAAGAGTGAAGAGCGAAAAGTGAAGAGTGAAAAGTGAAGAGTGAAAAGTGAAGAGTGAAAAGTGAAGAGTGAAGAAGTAAAAATCGACAAGCTTCAAAAGAAGCTTGTCGATTTTTGTGAAGGGGCGATAAAAAAGATATTTTAACTTTTTAACCGATGGATTTGAACCCAAATATAATTTAATGCTTTTCGACTAACGGGAGAAAAGCTACATCAGAACCTTTTCACTATTCACTTTTACCTATTACCTAATCGACAAGTTTCGCAAGAGAAGAGTGAAAAGTGAAGAGTGAGAGTGAAAAAGTAAAAATCGACAAGCTTCTGTCGAAACTTGTCGATTTTTGGCCTGCCCGACAGGATTTGAACCTGCGACCTCGAGAGTCGGAGTCTCGCGCGCTATCCAGCTGTGCCACGGGCAGATGCTATGATTATACCACAGCTTCTGCCCGATTTCAACCGCAAAATGAAAAAATTAGTTAAATATCAGGATATTATTTCTTCTGAGGGTCGTTTTTTGTATCCTGATGCTGATATTCCAGCTTACTTATCCTCAGCTCGTGATCCTCGAGAGTGTCGTAAAAATCACCGTTCTTCTCCGACTGCTTTTCGATATATTCCTTAAGCTGCTTCACGGCGATCTCCAGAGAGCAGAGAGTCCTGTTGACCTTGATTATAATATTGAAGACCGCAATAAAGGCGCTGAGCAATGCCGCGGGGGCGGCGATCACGCTTGAGATCGTTTCAAATGACATAAAACCTCCTTTCGCTGTACGTCTGTATTTTATCACAGAGCGGAGATCTGCCACTGACAGCTTTTTGTCACCGCCGAAATTCAAAGAAGTTTATTCCTAAAAAAGAAAAAAATCACAAAAAACAGCCCCTCGAGTGTAATTCAGGCAGACTTGGAAGGATCTGTGTGTTGATGCGCGACTTTCGTTCTGCTATAATAAAAGCACGCGGAGGAGCGCTTTTTTGATGCTGATTGTCGCTCTTTTGCGAATTTGAAGGAGGTAAAAGGTGAAGGAAAGAAAAAGAAGAATAACGGCGTTTCTCGCGTGTGTTGCCATTTTGCTGTCAGCCTTCAGCACCGCAGCGGCGGCGACCTCGGGCGGAGAGGTGATCTTCCCCCAAGGCTCATCATCGGTTGAGGTCTATATGGGCGGCAAACGCGTTCTCGAAGGAAAAGCGGCTCTTATCGATTCGGTGACCTATGTCGCGATCAGAGAGTTCAGTGATCTCATTGAGGACACTGAGGTTAGCTGGGACGCAAAGACCCGCACCGCGGTGGTCACCAAGGGAACTAAGGTGATAACCGCCACCGAGGGAGACCGCTACATATACGCCGACGGAAGATGCTTCTACACTGTGACACCCATAAGGATCATTTCAAACAAAATGTTTCTTCCCGTCAGAGCTATCGCGAAGGCTCTCGGGGTCGAGGTCACGTGGGACGGCACGACACGCTCGGTGAAGCTGAGAGACACGGGCGTTATGCCTTTGTCGGGTGACCGCTTCTACAACGCGGACGACCTTTTTTGGCTCTCGCGCATAATCAGCGCCGAGGCAAAGGGAGAGAGTCTGCTTGGACAGATAGCTGTCGGAAACGTCGTTATTAACAGACGAAACAGCCGCTCGTATCCAAATACGATCTACGGCGTTATCTTCGACAGAAAAGGAGGAACACAGTTTTCTCCCGTATCCTTCGGAACGATATACCAGAAGCCGACAGCGTCTTCGATAATCGCGGCGAAGATCTGCCTTGAGGGATATTCGATTTCGAACGAGATACTTTTCTTTATGAACCCGAGGATCGCTACAAATAATTGGATCGCCAAAAACAGGACCTTTGAGTTCCGTATAGGCAATCACGATTTTTACAGCTGAGGGAATAAAGACTTGAGAATGCACGACTCGGGATAGCGTTTCGTGCATTCTTTTGCATATATACATCGATTATACATTTCTTCCATATAAAATTTTCAAAAAAATAAATAAAAAATCAAAATATCTCTTTACTTATTTGAAAAGATGTGATATAATGTTATGTGGTGCATTGTGTGCACCGCTAAATTTTGTTTTAAAAAATTTATAATAAAATGGAGGAACAAAAAACATGGCTATTACAAGAAAAAAGATGTCCATGGATGGTAACACAGCTGCCGCGCACGTGTCGTACGCGTTCACTGAGGTTGCCGCAATTTACCCCATAACGCCCTCGTCCGTAATGGCGGAGCTTACCGATGCTTGGTCCGCTAACGGTCTTAAGAACATTATGGGTGAAAATGTTAAGGTTATGGAGATGCAGTCCGAGGCTGGTGCCGCTGGTACAGTTCACGGCTCTCTCGCAGCAGGTGCGCTCACAACGACGTACACGGCTTCTCAGGGTCTTCTCCTGATGATCCCGAATATGTACAAGATCGCAGGTGAGCTTCTTCCTTGCGTAATTCACGTTTCCGCTCGTTGCGTAGCTTCTCACGCGCTCAATATCTTCGGTGATCACTCCGACGTATATGCGTGCCGTCAGACAGGCTTTGCTATGCTTGCTGAGTCCAACGCTCAGGAGGTTATGGACCTCGGTGCTGTTGCTCACCTCGCAACCATCAAGGGAAGAGTTCCTTTTGTTAACTTCTTCGACGGATTCCGTACATCTCACGAGATCCAGAAGATCGAGACATGGGACTACGACGACCTCAAGGAAATGGTCGATATGGACGCGGTTGCTGAGTTCCGCGCTCGCGCTCTTAACCCCGAACACCCCGTTCTTCGCGGCTCTGCTGAAAACGGAGATATCTTCTTCCAGCACAGAGAGGCTTGCAACCGTTACTATGACGCTCTTCCCGCAATCGTTGAGGAGTACATGGATAAGGTCAACGAGAAGATCGGAACAGATTATAAGCTCTTCAACTACTACGGTGCTCCCGATGCAGACAGAGTTATCATCGCAATGGGCTCTATCTGCGACGTTACCGAGGAAGTTATCGACTACCTCCTTGCTAAGGGCGAGAAGGTCGGTCTTATCAAGGTTCGCCTTTACAGACCTTTCGTTGCTGAGAAGCTCATTGAGGCTATTCCCGCAACCGCAAAGAAGATCGCTGTTCTTGACAGAACAAAAGAGCCCGGCTCTCTCGGTGAGCCCCTCTACCTCGACGTTGTTACCTCCCTCGCACAGGGCGGCGTAAGCGCAACGGTAGTTGGCGGACGTTACGGTCTCGGCTCGAAGGATACTCCTCCTTCCTCCATTTTCGCTATCTACGACGAGCTCACAAAGGACGCTCCCAAGAACGGCTTTACTATCGGTATCGTAGACGACGTTACAGGCAAGTCTCTTGATGAGAAGCCCGCTCCCGACACAGCAGCTGCGGGAACTATCGCTTGTAAGTTCTGGGGTCTCGGCGGCGACGGAACTGTTGGCGCAAACAAGAACTCCATCAAGATCATCGGCGACCACACCGACAAGTATATTCAGGCATACTTCCAGTATGACTCCAAGAAGACCTCGGGTATCACCATCTCCCACCTCCGCTTCGGTGATAACCCCATCAAGTCTCCTTACTACATCAACAAGGCTGACTTCGTTGCTTGCCACAACTCCGCGTACCTCAAGAAGTACGATATGATAAGCGATGTTAAGCCCGGCGGAACATTCCTCCTTGACTGCGCTTGGAGCGTAGAGGAGCTCGATGCAAAGCTCCCCGAGAAGGTAAAGGGATATATCGCTAACAACAATATCAAGTTCATCATTATCGACGCTACCACCATCGCTACAAAGCAGATCGGTAACGCAAAGGTTAAGAACACAGTTCTTCAGTCCGCATTCTTCTCTCTCGCTAACATTCTTCCCAAGGATGAGGCTATTGAGTATATGAAGAAGGCTGCATACAAGTCCTACATAAAGAAGGGACAGGCAATAGTTGACCTTAACTATGCCGCTATCGACGCAGGTGCTGACGCTTACGTTGAGGTGAAAGTTCCCGAGGCTTGGAAGAACGCAGGTGTCGACGCGCCCAAGGCTGCATTTGAGAGCCCCCGCGCTGACCTCACAAAGTTCGTAAACAACGTTGTTGCTCCCACAAACGCAATGGCGGGCGATAAGCTTCCCGTTTCCGCGTTTGTTGAGTATGCTGACGGTACATTCCCTCAGGGCTCTACCGCTTCCGAGAAGCGCGGAGTTGCCGTATACGTTCCCTCGTGGAATCCCGAGGCTTGTATCCAGTGTAACAACTGTGCTTTCGTATGTCCTCACGCTTGTATCCGTCCCTTCGCTATGACAGAGGAGGAGGCTGCAAACGCTCCCGAGGCTACAAAGTTCTCCGCAAAGCCCGTTATCAAGACAAACTACAAGTTCACAATGTCTATATCTCCCGCTGACTGTATGGGATGTACTCTCTGCGTAAAGGCTTGTCCCGTAAACAACAACCCCAAGATGGGTACAGCTATCGAGATGGTTCCCGCCGCAACACAGGCAGACCAGCAGGCTCCTTGGGATTACGCTGTTGCTAACGTATCCGAGAAGAAGGAGCTCATCAACACAACTGTTAAGGGATCGCAGTTCAAGCAGCCTCTGCTTGAGTTCTCGGGATCTTGCGCAGGATGTGCTGAGACCTCTTACGCTCGTCTTATCACACAGCTCTTCGGTGAGTCTATGTATATCTCCAACGCAACAGGATGCTCCTCCATTTGGGGTGGCTCCGCACCTGCAACACCTTACACTGTAAACCGCGAGAGCGGACGCGGTCCTGCTTGGGCTAACTCCCTCTTCGAGGATAACGCTGAGCACGGTCTCGGAATCCACCTCGGACAGAAGACCATTCGCGAGAAGCTTATCCGCAAGGTAACAGAGATGGCTGCTTCCGACAAGGCTTCCGACGAGTTCAAGGCTGCTGTTGACGCATACCTTGCAACTAAGGATAGCTCCAAGGCTAACATTGAGCCCACAAAGGCTCTTATCGCAGAGCTCGAGAAGGCTGCGGCTGCAGGTTGTCCCACAGCTCCCGCTATCCTTGCTGAGAAGGATTACCTCGGCAAGAAGTCCACATGGATCTTCGGTGGAGACGGTTGGGCATACGATATCGGATTTGGCGGTCTCGACCACGTTCTGGCTTCCGGTGAGGACGTAAACATTATGGTATTCGATACCGAGGTTTACTCCAACACAGGTGGACAGGCGTCCAAGGCTTCCAACATCGGTCAGGTCGCTCAGTTCGCGGCAGCAGGTAAGGCAATCGGCAAGAAGAACCTTGCAGAGATCGCTATGTCCTACGGCTACGTATACGTTGCACAGGTTGCAATGGGCGCTGATATGAACCAGCTCCTCAAGGCTCTCACAGAGGCTG
>SVSX01000074.1 GCA_015064085.1 Oscillospiraceae bacterium
AAGGCTCAGAATAGAGCCATATTTGTGGCAGTAGGGCGAGTTTGCAAGTGTCAAATGTTTCAGAGGGCTTTCAGCCCCGCCGGTAATATGCCCTTATAGGGCTGAGCAAGCCACCGGCTTAGCCGGTAGTCATGACTCGCGAAGCAAATTTGATGAAAATTCCTGATGAGAAATCCGCCTTATGCCGTTTTTTCTATTCGGACGACTACCACAGATATATCGTCGGAGGGATTTTCCCGCTGAGCCCGCTGACAGATAAGCTCAACGGTATGCTCGAGGCTCTCGCTCTCAACCGCGTTTTTAAGCAGCTCAAACAGCCACGGACATTCCTCTCTGCCCCCCGTCACACCGTCGCTGACCATAACTATCGTGTCTCCATCACCCACGTCAAAGCTTATCCGCTTGGCGTCAAGCTCCTTGATTATTCCGAGGGGCACTGTCTTGGAGCGGAGCTTGAAAAGTCCGCCGTCGCGGAAAACGTAGGTAGGGGCAGCTCCGCTCTTATAAAACGACGCCCTTCCGCCCATAAGATCAAGCTCCATAAGATCGACTGTTGCCGAGCATTCGTGCATACTGCCGCCACCCTTGTTACGGAGAAATCCGTTGAGCATTCTGAGTGTGGTCTCGCATTTGTTTGCCGCCATCAACATTCTTCCGCAGAAAAGAGCGCAGATACCCGAGGTGAGCGCAGCTTCTCTGCCCGAGCCCATACCGTCACTGATAAGGGCGTAGAATTTATCCTCGCCGTTTTCAAAAATACTCACGCTGTCTCCGCAGAATTTCTCCTCGTCCTCTGCCTTGAGTGAGCTTTTCGCAAAATTCACCCTGAATTTTCTGCTGTACGCAAGGCTGAGCAGTCCTCTGCCCTCTCTCTCGGTGACGCCCTCGTCATCAAGGGGATCGTCCACCCATTCGCCGACTGCCTTTCTGAGAGCGCTCCTGTTTTCGTTCAGCCATAGAATGTCATCGGAGGAAAGAATGATCCTCTTCTTTTTTTCTCCGAATACCACGGCGGAGGTGACCTTGGGATAGCTCTCACCAAGCTTCGAGCAGATAAGCTCCGAAAGCTCGGTGTCGAGGGTAAATTCTCCTTTGTCCTCACTCACCGCCGCCGATATCAGCTCTGACATAGCCTCGTAATCCATAGCAAATATCTCGGTCTTGTCACAGAGGAGAAGCTGCTTTGTGTGGAGCATACAGTTGTGATTTATCTCGTCAACGATATCGCTGAGACGCTCACAGCGTCTGCGCAGAGGATCGGGAATATTCTCGCCCTCAAGTCTTCCCTCTCTGTGAATATGGGCGCTTATCGAGGATACGATGCCCATTGTCTCCTCGCACCTCTCCTCCCAGCATAGCTCCTTACTCTTGCAATTTCCGCAGCAGCGCTCGAAGGAATTGTCACAGATCTGCTTTATATCCCCCGCAAGGGGCTTTTTCATTTTCTCACCAAGCTCGAAAAAGAAGACCGACAGTGCCTTGAAGGTCTCTCGCATAACATCGACCCTTTCCTCCACCGCTCTCATTCTCTCCTCGCAGAGGAGCTCCCTCGAAAGACCGCACACCGCGCTCCGGTCTTCCGCCGAGGCTGTATCCGCGCTCTTCCGCTCTGCATCATCGACTCTCTCCTTTTTTTCCGAGACAATCTTCTCTGAAAAAAGCTTGTCCGCAACAAAAAATATCATTGACGCCGAAAGCAGCGCGGGAAGGAGATCTGTGACCGCCGAAATACCGTCAACGTAGATCCCCCAGGATATACCTACACTGAAGGCGCTGAATACACCGAAAAGGAGTGACACCCGTCCAAGCGCGCAGATAGCCAGAGCGGCGAATATAAACGCGGGGGCGTGGATCGGTGAGTATGCGAGTCCGAGGATCACCGCCGCCGCGACACCGTGGATAACTCCCCTTTTTCGGCTGACGTAGAGAGTGCCGATCATCGCTATGAAAGCCGCGCACTCTATGCCGTAAATAAGGTCTCCGCGCGAGGCGAAAACAGCTCCGCCGCCAAGAAGCGCGGAGGAAAGATAGGCATATCCGCTGCCGACTCTGCCCCCGAATATACCCGCTACGAGAAGGACTCCGAGGGGAGCTGCAAGTATCTCTATTATCGCTCCGTAAAGGTCATAATAAACAAACCCGCCCTCTATGAGTCTGTATATACCGACGGTAAATCCGCCAACCGCCGCGGCGGTCATACGCAAAAGTATATTCTCGCCGAAAAGCGAGGCAAAAAGCCCCCTGAGGCTTCCGTCGCTCTCCTCGCTCGGTCGGTCTATGCTGAGCCTGACTATGACTCTGATAAGTAACACCGCCGAATAAGCGCAAGCGCCGACCACTGCCTCCTCGCCCATAAGCGCCGAAGCGATAAGCCCCGCGAATATATAGGGCAGCTTTCTGTCTGCCGCCGAAAGCAGCGCCATTCCAAGAGGGTATGCTCCAAAGGGAAGCTCCGTCCCCCCGAGGAAAAAGGCGAAGAGCAGATACATAAAGCCCCTCAGCGCCTCCCGCCCAAGGCTTGTCGATCTCCCGATGCCCTCTGCCGATCTTATTTCGCTTTCTTTGTAGCTTGTTTTTCCCGTATCCATTTTTTTGCCTTCCTTTACTTTAGATAGGAATATTTTACCTCAAAAGCCGCGTTTTTAAGGTCGAAAAAGCAGTGGAAAAACGATAATTTTTCAAGTAAAAAGACGATTTTGCCTGTTTTTTCGCCGCACTCACCTCATATGTGACAAGCTAATCGATCGCATATCGGGAGAAAAAAGGATATTCTGTCGGTGAAAAATTTCCCGAGGTCAAAAAAAGACAAAAAAATAATTTTTATTTGTGTAAAATTGCCTTTGACATTGCTTTTCGAAAAATGGTAAAATATAATCGGTGTGAGGTGCTTGACCTTCCGCCGACTACGAAGTGAGGTTGTTTTTTATGTTTTCTGTGGGAAGCTTTGTCAGTTACCGCGCCGAGGGCGTTTGTGAGATAACCGATATCAGAAACGAAAATTTCGGTACTGTGGGAAAGGATACCCTTTATTATATTCTCTCACCCATTCACGATAAGAAATCCACTTTTTTTGTTCCCGTTGACAATGAGAAGCTTGTTTCGATGATGCGCAAGCTCCTTTCCGCCGACGAGATCGGCGCTCTTATTGAGGAGCAAAAGGGGGTCGCCACCAACTGGATCAGCGACTCTAAGCAGCGCGCGTCATATTTCAGAGAGGTGCTCTCTCTCGGTGAGCGCCACGAGCTGATCCTGCTCGTTCGCGCCGTTTCGGAATTCGAGCGCACTCAGGCGGCTCTTGGCAGAAAGGTCTATACCACCGACCTTTCGGCAAAGGAGAGAGCCGCAAAGCTTCTGCTTGACGAATTTTCGGTCACGCTTCCCATCACGGGTCTTGATGAGCTTTACGAAATGATACTTTGAGATACTTCCGCCTATTATGCGGTCTATAGTAAAAAGGGGCTGTCTCAAATGCAAATTTGAGACAGCCCCTTTTAGGGGATAGTCAGATTTGAGCAAGAAGCGTCGTTCTTCGGGGCGTGAGGCGTACAAGCGTACGTCGAGCCCCGAAAACGGCGGTAGAAAAAGTCCATAAAATTTGAAGAATTTCGAAGAAATTCGACCTATTACTGTCTCATTTTCGTTTCTTTATGCGTAAATGGGATCTTTTTATTTATTTTCGGACTTTTTCGGTCTTGCCAAATGTGACAGCCCCTTTTCTTTTAAGTTTAAATCAATTTTCTCTTACCTTGTCTCTGATCTGCTGCTCCGCAAAGGCAATGAAGTCCGCCGAGGACATAACGCCCATATCGCCCTTCTTGCGTGAGCGTACCGCGACAGTTCCCTCGTTCATCTCCTTTTCGCCTATAACAAGCATATAGGGGATCTTGTCAAGCTGTGCCGCGCGGATCTTGTAGCCGATCTTCTCATTTCTCTCGTCAACGGTAACTCTCATACCGCGCTTCGAGCATTCGTCAGCAAGCTTTCTCGCGTACTCTGCCTGATCATCGCCGATAGGAAGGAATCTTACCTGCTCTGGTGCCATCCACATAGGAAGCGCGCCCGCGTACTTCTCAAGGAGAAGCGCGAGTGTTCTCTCGTAACAGCCGAGAGAGGTGCGGTGAATGATATAAGGTGTCTTCAGCGTATTGTCGGAATCAACGTACTCCATTCCAAACTTCTTAGCGAGAAGCATATCGATCTGTATCGTAACTATCGTATCCTCTTTTCCGAATACGTTTCTGCACTGAATGTCAAGCTTAGGACCGTAGAATGCCGCCTCGTCGATACCTATCTCGTAGTTTTCTCTGCCGAGATACTTGTCAAGAAGCTCTTCCATTATGCTCTGAGCCTCATCCCACTGCTCGGGTGTTCCCTCGTACTTGTCTGTCCTCTTGGGATCCCACTGCGAGAATCTGAAGGAGCAGTCCTCCCAGAGTCCGACAGTCTCAAGGCAATGCTTAGCAAGCTCAAGACAGCCCTTGAACTCCTCAGCCAGCTGCTCGGGACGAAGCACAAGGTGTCCCTCTGAGATGGTGAACTGACGAACTCTTATAAGTCCGTGCATCTCGCCCGAGTCCTCGTTACGGAAGAGAGTAGAGGTCTCGCCGAGTCTCATAGGAAGATCTCTGTATGAACGCTTCTTGTTGAGGAATACCTGATACTGGAAGGGGCAGGTCATAGGACGGAGGGCAAAGCACTCCTTGGTGTAGTCGTCGGGATCGCCCATAACGAACATACCGTCAAGGTAATGATCCCAGTGACCCGAGATCTTAAAGAGCTCTCTCTTAGCCATAAGAGGGGTCTTTGTAAGGAGATATCCTCTCTTCTGCTCCTCGTCCTCGACCCATCTCTGAAGGGTCTGGATAACTCTTGAGCCCTTGGGAAGAAGTATAGGAAGGCCCTGACCGATCGAGTCAACCGTGGTGAAATACTCAAGCTCACGGCCGATCTTGTTATGGTCGCGCTTTCTTGCCTCCTCAAGTGTCTCAACATAGGTCTTCAGCTCGTCCTTTGTGGGGAATGCGAGACCGTAAATTCTCTGGAGCATCTTATTGTTCTGATCGCCCTTCCAATAAGCGCCCGTGCACTGTGTGAGCTTCAGCGCCTTTACAGCGCCTGTGGCGAAGAGGTGAGGACCTGCGCAAAGGTCGGTGAACTCGCCCTGACGGTAGAAGCTGATAACAGCGTCCTCGGGAAGCTCCTCGATAAGCTGTACCTTATAGGGCTCGTCCTTTTCCTTCATAAGAGCGATAGCCTCCTCTCTCGGAAGCTCAAATCTCTCGATGCGGAGGTTTTCCTTGACGATCTTCTTCATTTCGTCCTCGATCTTCGAGAGGATCTCGGGTGTGAAGGATACCTCACTGTCGATGTCATAGTAAAATCCGTTCTCGATAGCAGGACCTATGGTGAGCTTTACATCGGGATAGAGTCTCTTTACAGCCTGAGCGAGAATGTGAGATGCTGTGTGACGGAATACGTGCTTTCCGCCCTCATCAGCGAAGGTGAGGAGCTTTACGTCAGCTCCGTCGGATATAGGAGTGGTGAGAGCCGTCAGCTCTCCGTTGACCTCTGCCGCGATCACGGCACGGGAGATGATCCCCGCCTCGGCAGCCGCGTCGTAAACGCTGACTCCGTCGGCTACGTTAAATTCCTGTCCATTCAGAATTACTTTCATTTTATTTACCTTGCCTTTCCGCGAGGCAGACTCCTCTTCCGTCCGCCACGCTCAAAAAAATTTTAATCTTAATATAAAAACACCCCGAACAGCATAACACTGTTCGGGGTGTAGATCTTCGATCCGCACGGTTCCACCCGAAGCTTTAACTCAATTTTATTCGGTTTTAAGATCAAAGTGGTACCGTCCGCGCACGTGCAAGAAGGCTCTCAGCATCCCTTCCTCTCTGTTGTGCCGTTTTCGCGGCGACGTGTCTTTATCTTTTACATTTTCTTTGCTCTGTTGTATTCAGAGTGGGGATTTACAATATCTCTCCAATCAAGATCTCCGCGCTCAAGGGCTGTGACCAACACCTCGGCAGTCGCGATATTCGTGGCTATCGGAATATTATAGGTATCGCACATACGCAAAAGCTCTCGCTCGGCGGGATTATACTTGGCGTTGGGACGTGTGTCTCTGAAATAAAGCAGAATATCTATCTCGTTATACGCGATCCTTGAAGCTATCTGCTCCTCTCCGCCCTGATCACCTGACATAAGCCTGTCTATCTGAAGTCCCGTTGCCTCTGAAATATATTTTGCAGTAACGGCTGTGGCGCAGATATTATGCTTACTAAGTATCCCGCAGTATGCAATGCAAAACTGGGTCATCAGTTCTTTTTTTAAGTCGTGTGCGATTATAGCAATCTCCATCTGTGTCTCCTCCGTGTATTCCTTTGGGTTATTTTGCTGTACCACCCGAAAAAATAAACATTTTTCACTGTGATACTCTATTATACCACTTTCATTATGGTTTTGTCAATACGCATTCGAAGATTTATAAAAAATGACGAAGAATAAATTTAAAAATCCTCTTGTGTTTTGCGGGAAATTGTTTTATAATAGTATACGGAAGAGTTTTTCAAAAATTTTTTGCAAACAACGGAGGTCAAAATGGTACAGGAAATGATCAACAGGCTGGCGTCCACCGACAGTGAGGTGGCGGCGGCAATCGAAGCGGAGCTCAAGCGTCAGCGCGACGGTCTCGAGCTTATTGCGTCCGAAAACGTAGTATCCGAGGCAGTGCTTATGGCAGCGGGCTCGGTGCTCACAAACAAATACGCCGAGGGATATCCCTCAAAGCGTTACTACGGCGGCTGCGAGTGCGTTGACGTTGTGGAAAATATCGCTATCGAAAGAGCAAAGAAGCTCTTTGGAGCGGCTTACGCCAACGTTCAGCCCCACAGTGGCGCGCAGGCAAATACCGCGGTATATTTCGCGCTCATAAAGCCCGGTGACACGGTTATGGGTATGAGCCTTGCACACGGCGGACATCTTACACACGGAAGCCCTGTTAATATATCGGGAATGTACTATAATTTCGTTCCGTACGAGCTTAACCCCGACACCGAAATGATAGATTACGACGAGTTCGAGAGACTTGCGAAAGAACACAAGCCCAAGCTTATCGTTGCGGGAGCTTCGGCATATCCGAGAGTGATCGACTTTAAGAGAATGGCTGAGGTCGCTCATTCTGTGGGAGCTTACTTTATGGTGGATATGGCACACATCGCGGGTCTTGTGGCGGCAGGAGAGCACCCCTCCCCTATGCCCTACGCCGACGTTGTGACCACCACCACTCATAAGACCCTC
>SVSX01000010.1 GCA_015064085.1 Oscillospiraceae bacterium
TTGACGGCAAGCCGTCATGAATTGAAACTCCGTTTCATGATTTCTCGCGCTTCTCGCTCCATGATTTGAATTGCCCTGTTACTTTCATGCCGAAGGCAATTCATGCACCGCAGGTGCAATTCACGGCGTTAGCCAATTCATGCCCGCAGGGCAATTCATTGCATGCTCATTGAATGAGCATGCAATCGCCGAAAGAGAAAAACCGATACCTCTCCTCAACAGCGATCTTATATGCCTTCATTATCTCTTCCTTATTGTAAAATGCCGATATCAGCATAAGAAGTGTGCTTTCGGGCAGGTGAAAATTCGTAATTAGGGCATCAACTGCCTTGAATTTGTATCCGGGGTAGATAAATATTCCGGTGTTTCCTTCCATAGCGTGAACTATTCCCTGCTCATCGGTAGCGCTCTCAAGGGTACGGCAGGAGGTAGTTCCGACGCAGATGATCCTGCCGCCGTTCGCTCTCGCATTATTTATGATCTCTGCGCTATCCTCGGATACCGAGAAAAACTCAGTGTGCATAACGTGCTCGTCAAGTCGGTCAACCTTTACGGGACGGAAAGTGCCAAGCCCCACGTGGAGCATTACTCGCGCTATCTTGACCCCCTTTTCCTCGATCCTTGACATAAGCTCCTTTGTAAAGTGCAGACCCGCCGTAGGCGCTGCCGCAGAGCCCTCCTTGTTGGCATATACCGTTTGATAGCGAGATTTATCCTCAAGCTTTTCGGTTATATATGGCGGCAGCGGCATAAGTCCGATCTTATGCAAAATGGCATATATATTGTCGCCGCCGCTTTTGTCGTAATCAAATTTTATAAGGCGGTTGCCCTCGTCAACAATGTCAACTATCTCTCCCCTGAGCAATCCATCACCAAACACAAGCCTTGAGCCGATCCTGGCTCTCTTTCCTGGCTTTACAAGAGTCTCCCAGATATCAAGCTCTCTGTGCTTGAGCAGAAGCAGCTCGATCTTTGCCTCCTCTCTGCCTTCAACGTGTCCGTAAAGCCTTGCGGGAATGACCTTGGAATCATTGATCACAAGGACGTCACCCTCTCGCAGATAATCTATTATATCGGTGAAGACCTTGTGCTCCACCGAGCCGCTCTCGCGGTCAAGCACCATAAGGCGGGAGCTGTCTCTCACCTTGAGAGGATGCTGGGCTATAAGCTCCTCGGGTAATTCATAGTAAAAATCCGACGTGCGAAGGTCGGTAGCAACTCTTTCGTTTCTGATTATCATAAAAACTCCAAAAAAATTTGTATTTACGCTTGACATATCGGTCAAGGTGTGATATCATATTCTCAATGAATACATATAATTTGACAGAGGAGCATTTTGCAACTGCCGACGGAGTAGGTCCCGAGCTCTTGATACCGTCTGTGAGTGCCGAGTGCCGAAGGTGTGCCTCATCGGGATGTGGCATACACTGGTCCGTACGGTTAAAAGCTGGCGGACTGTCATCTTTTGATGGAGAGCTGTCCTGAATTGAATAATATGATATACTTTTTCGATAGCTATATTATATTACAATTTCGGCCGGTTTTCAACCGGTTTTTTGTTTTTTAAATATTTTTTTCATACGGAAAGGAAATCTACTATGAGCAAGCTGAAAAAATCAGTATTCACGGGGGCTGCAACGGCTATTATCACCCCATTCAAGAATGGAGCGATCGACTTCGAAAGCTTCGGTAAAATAATAGAGGAGCAGATAAAGGGCGGCATCGACGGTATCGTCGTTGCGGGAACGACGGGTGAAGCCGCTACCCTTACTCACGAGGAGCACTGTGAGTGCATAAAATACGTTGTTGAAAAGGTAGAGGGCAGAGTCCCCGTTATCGCGGGAACAGGCTCTAACGACACCGCTTACGCTAACGAGCTTTCAAAATACGCCTGCGACGTTGGAGCTGACGCGCTTCTTCTCGTTACCCCCTATTACAACAAGGCGACCCCCAAGGGACTTATAAAGAATTTCCTTGACACCGCTGAGAATACAAATCTCCCGATAATCCTCTATAACGTTCCCTCGAGAACAGGCTGCAACATAACTCTCCCCGTTTATAAGGAGCTTGCAAAGCACGAAAGAATAGTTGCCGTCAAGGAAGCCTCGGGCAACCTCAGCGCTATTGCGGAGCTTATCGCCGAGTGCGGTGACAGCTACGATATTTACTCGGGCAACGACGATCAGATAGTACCCATTATGTCTCTCGGCGGAAAGGGCGTTATCTCTGTCCTCTCCAACATTCTCCCCAAGGAGACTCACGATATCTGCGAATTCTGCCTCTCTGATAATTACAAGGCGGCAGCCGAGCTTCAGCTCAAGTATCTGAGGCTTATAAACGCCCTCTTCTGTGAGGTCAACCCCATTCCCGTTAAGACGGCAATGGCTGAGCTTGGAAAGTGCGGTATCGAAATGAGACTCCCCCTCTGCGAGATGGAGGACGCGAACAAGGCGAAGCTCATCGCCGCTATGAAGGCTCATAACATTCTTTGATCCATACCGAAAGGAAAATTAAAATGATAAACGTTATACTTTGCGGCTGTTGCGGAAGAATGGGTCGCGCCATTACCGAGGCAATAGCGGGCGGAGAAAAATTCAGGATAGTTGCGGGTGTGGATATAACCCCCTCGGCTATGAACGCCGATTTTCCCGTATATCACTCGATAAGCGAATTTCCCGACAAGGCTGACGTGATAATCGATTTCTCCCACCACTCGGTCCTCCCCGCTCTTCTTGAGTACGCCATCTCAACGGCAACTCCCATAGTGGTCTCCACGACGGGACACAGCGAAGAGGAGCTGGCGGAAATGAAGGCAGCCTCGGAAAAAATACCCGTTTTCTTCTCGAGAAATATGTCTATCGGCATAAATCTTCTTATTGAGCTGTCGAAAAAGGCGGCAAAGACTCTCGGATTGGATTTCGACGTTGAGATAATCGAAAAGCACCACAACAACAAGCTCGACGCCCCCAGCGGCACAGCGCTTATGCTTGCCGAGGCAATATCCGAGGAGAGAGACACCACAGAGCTCGTCTACGACAGACATCTGAAGAGAGCCAAGAGATCGAGCTCCGAGATCGGTATCCACTCGGTAAGAGGCGGAACGATCGTCGGTGAACACGAGGTCATATACGCGGGAAACAACGAGATAATAAGCCTTTCCCACACGGCGACCTCGAGAGAGGTATTCGCTACGGGTGCGCTTAAGGCGGCGGAATATCTCTCGAAAAAAAAGGTCGGACTTTTCAATATGTCCGACGTTATAAATGATAATTAATATAATAATACGAGGGGGAAGGAACTTTTTGCAAAAAGTTCCTTCCCCCTCGCGCTCCCCTATCTTCAAAAATCTTTAAGATAAGGATACATTTAATTGTTTGTTTTGCCTTACAAAAAGAGCATAGTATCGCCCTATATTCCTCTTCTTCTAGTTTCTTGAATGAGGGTGGGAGCGCGAGGGAGGGAGAGAACTTCTTGCAAGAAGTTCTCTCCCTCCCTCGCATTATATTATTATACTATTATATTACTTAAAATACTCAACAGCAGACTCGAACATCTTCATATCGTACTCGCCGTAGACGTTCTTGTAAAGTCCCTTGCCGATACGCTCAGAGTGACCCATCTTTCCGATAACGTGACCGTCGGGAGAGGTTATACCCTCGATAGCCGCGCAGGAATTGTTGGGGTTGAAGAGAATGTCGGAGGTGGGATTTCCCGAAAGATCGACGTACTGGGTAGCGATCTGACCGTTCTCAGCCAGCTTTGCGATAAGAGCGTCGTCCGCAAGGAAGCGTCCTTCACCGTGAGATATCGCAACGGTATAGATATCTCCCGCCTTGGTATTTGCAAGCCAAGGAGACTTGTTGGAGGCTATTCTTGTTCTGACGAGTCTCGACTGGTGGCGTCCTATAGAGTTGAAGGTAAGTGTGGGACAGCTTTCATCTGTGTCGATGATTTCTCCGTAAGGAACGAGACCGAGCTTGATAAGCGCCTGGAATCCGTTACAGATACCGCACATAAGACCGCCGCGGGTCTTAAGAAGCTCGTTGACCTGCTCCTTGATAGCTCCGTTGCGGAAGAAGGCGGTAATAAACTTGCCCGAACCGTCAGGCTCGTCACCGCCGGAGAATCCACCGGGAACAAAGATGATCTGCGACTCGCCGATCTTCTTCGCGAAGCTCTCGACCGACTCGGCAATTCCCGCCGAGGAGAGGTTGTTAACAACGAATATCTCGGTCTCAGCTCCCGCTCTCATAAACACCTTTGCCGAGTCAAACTCACAGTTAGTGCCGGGGAATACGGGGATAAGCACCTTGGGCTTTGCGCACTTGAGTATAGCCGCGCTTCTCTCCTTTGCCTCGTAGGTAAAGGTGGGGATATCGCCCTTAGCCTCCTTAGCATTTACGGGGAATACGCTCTCAAGCTTATTCTCGTAAGCCTCTGTAAGCTCACAGGCAGAGACCTTTACGTCGCCGTAAGCGAAGAAGGGCTCAGCGGTTACGTAACCGATCGTCTGTCCTGCCGTATCAGCGTCAACCTCAAGGAGGAACGCGCCGTAATTATATTCAAAGAGCTCCTCAACTGTAAGCTCCTTCGCAAAATCAAATCCAAGACCGTTTCCTATGCACATCTTGAAGACAGCTTCGGCAATTCCGCCGTAGGTGGGGGTGTATGCCGAATAAACCTTGCCCTCGCGCATAAGAGCCGTTACCTTAGAGAAGACATCGATAAGCGACTCTGCCACGGGAAGTCCGTTTTCGTCGTACTCGGGAGCAATAGCGATGACCTTATGTCCCGCTGCCTTCATATCGTTGGTAACAATCTCATCGGTCTTGCCCGTTGTTACCGCGAAGGAAACGAGCGTGGGAGGAACGTCGATCTGCTCAAAGCTTCCGCTCATCGAGTCCTTACCGCCGATAGAGCCGATTCCAAGCTCCTTCTGAGCCTTGAAAGCGCCGAGGAGTGCCGAGAGCGGCTTACCCCATCTTGCGGGATCTTTCATAGGCTTCTCGAAATACTCCTGGAAGGTGAGATAAACGTCCTCAAAGGACGCGCCCGTGGCGATAAGCTTTGCAACAGACTCAACGACAGCGAGGTAAGCTCCGTGGTAGGGGCTCTTCTCGGAGATGAAGGGGTTGAAGCCCCAGGACATTACCGAGCAGGTGTCGGTGTCAGCCTTCTCGACCGATATCTTATGTACCATAGCCTGAATAGGAGTGATCTGATTCTTTCCGCCAAAGGGCATAAGCACTGTTCCCGCTCCGATAGTAGAGTCAAATCTCTCGGAAAGTCCGCGCTTAGAGCATACGTTAAGGTCGGAAACAAGCTCCTTCATTCCCTTCTCAAAATCGCTGACGGGTGTCTTCTTATAGCATTTGGGAGCGCTCGCCTTTATCTCTATGTGCTTCTCCGCTCCGTTGGAGTTGAGGAATTCACGTGAGAGGTCAACGATGATCTTGGAGTTCCAGGTCATACGGAGTCTCGGCTCAGCCTTTACCTTTGCCACTACCGTCGCCTCAAGGTTCTCGGATCTTGCGATAGCGCAAAATCTCTCCACGTCCTCAGCCGCGACTACCACAGCCATTCTCTCCTGAGATTCACTTATAGCCAGCTCTGTTCCGTCAAGTCCCTCGTATTTCTTGGGAACGGCGTTAAGATTGATATCGATACCGTCGGCAAGCTCACCGATAGCTACCGAAACACCGCCCGCGCCAAAGTCGTTACATCTCTTGATAAGCTTTGATGCCTCACTGTTTCTGAAAAGTCTCTGAAGCTTTCTCTCCTCGGGGGCGTTACCCTTCTGAACCTCAGCACCGCAGCTCTCGAGGGAGTGGAGCGTGTGGGACTTGGAAGAGCCTGTTGCGCCTCCGCAGCCGTCACGTCCCGTTCTTCCGCCAAGGAGGATTATTATATCTCCAGGGGCGGGAACTTCACGTCTTACGTTCTCGGCAGGAGCTGCCGCGATAACAGCACCGATCTCCATTCTCTTTGCCACGTATCCGTCGTGGTAGAGCTCATCGACCTGACCCGTCGCAAGACCGATCTGGTTACCGTAAGAGGAATATCCCGCTGCTGCCGTGGTTACGATCTTTCTCTGAGGAAGCTTTCCTTCCATAGTCTCGGAAACGGGGCGAAGGGGATCAGCCGCTCCCGTAACTCTCATTGCGGCGTAAACGTAGGAGCGTCCCGAAAGGGGATCTCGGATAGCACCGCCTATACAGGTCGCAGCTCCACCGAAGGGCTCGATCTCTGTGGGGTGGTTATGAGTCTCGTTCTTGAAGAGAAGCAGCCAATCCTGCTCTTCTCCCTCTACGTTGACCTTGATCTTGACGGTACAAGCGTTTATCTCCTCTGACTCGTCAAGCTTCGGAAGCTTTCCGTTTGCCTTGAGATATCTTACGGCAACGGTAGCCACGTCCATAAGGTTTATCGGCTTGGTTCTGCCAAGCTCCTTTCTTACGGCGATATACTCGTCGTAAGCCTTGCGTATCATTTCGTCCTCAAACTCTACCTTGTCGATAGTGGTGAGGAAGGTGGTATGGCGGCAGTGATCCGACCAATAGGTATCGATCATTCTGATCTCGGTGATGGTGGGATCTCTCTTCTCGCTTACGAAATAGTCACGGCAGAAGCGGATATCGTCGATATCCATAGCAAGACCGTACTGCTTGATGAAGTCGGCAAGTCCCTCCTCGTCGAGCTTTGTGAAGCCATCAAGGGTAGCAACGCTCTCGGGAACAGTGTAGGTCATAGCGAGAGTCTCATAGGTCTCAAAGGATGCCTCTCTCGACTCCACGGGGTTGATTACGTATTTCTTGATTGCAGCAAGTGCTTCCTCGCTGACGTTGCCGTAAAGCTTATAGATCCTTGCGGTCTTGACAGTAGGTCTCTCTCCCTGAGAGATTATCTGGATACACTGTGCCGCCGAATCGGCTCTCTGGTCGAACTGTCCGGGCAGGTACTCCACCGCGAAGTCGACGCTTCCGTCCTTCTCGTAATCGTATGTTACGATATCGAGCTGAGGCTCGGAAAATACCGTTGAAACGGCATAATCGAAGAGCTTTTTATCAATATTTTCAACGTCGTATCTGTTGAAGATGCGTACCTTTTCAACGCCGTCTATCTGCAACAGATTTTTGATCTCGGAACAGAGCGATGCCGCCTCGTTGGCAAGCTCACTCTTTTTTTCAACATAAACTCTGTAAACCATTCGGTATCTCCATTCAGTTATTCTCGGAATAAGCGGCAAGCGCTCTCTTTCCTATATCGTGTCTGTAATATGCGTTTTCGAATCTCACCTTATCAACATTTGCGTAAGCCTTCTTGACAGCCTCGCCAAGGTCGTCTGCCGTAGCCGTGACTCCAAGAACTCTTCCGCCCGCGCTGAGCAGCTTACCATCCGCAAGCTTTGCTCCCGCCACGTAGACCTCAGCCTCGCAGTCGGGATCGACAGTGATCTCAAAGCCCGAAGCGTACTTCTGAGGATATCCGTCCGACGCCATTATCACACAACAAGCCGCGCCGTCCGAGAATTCCACCTTAGTGTCGGCAAGCGTTCCGTCGGCACACGCCTTCATAATCTCAAAAAGATCGCTCTCAAGGAGAGGCAGCACGACCTGTGTCTCGGGATCACCGAAGCGGCAGTTATACTCAATGACCTTAGGTCCGTTCTCGGTTATCATAAGTCCAAAATAGAGGCAACCGCGGAAGGTCCTTCCCTCTGCGTTCATTGCGTTCATCGTGGGAATGAATATCTCTCTCATACAGCGCTCGGCTATCTCGTCGGTATAATACGGGTTGGGAGCGACAGTTCCCATACCGCCCGTGTTAAGTCCCTCGTCGTTGTCTCTCGCCCTCTTATGGTCCATAGAGGATACCATAGGAACGACCACCTTTCCGTCTGTAAAGGAGAGGACCGAGACCTCAGGTCCTGTGAGGAATTCCTCGATAACAACTCGGCTTCCGCTGTCACCGAACATCTTGTCCTCCATCATCGACCTTACAGCATCGTACGCCTCCTCACGGCTCATAGCTATGACCACTCCCTTGCCGAGAGCGAGTCCGTCTGCCTTGATGACAGTGGGGATAGGCGCGTCCTTAAGGTATTCAAGCGCAGCCTTGAGCTCGGTGAAGACCTCATAAGTCGCTGTGGGGATACCGTATTTCTTCATAAGATTCTTCGAAAATATCTTACTGCCCTCGATGATAGCCGCATTCTTTCTCGGGCCGAAGCAAGGAATTCCCTCAGCCTCAAGAAGATCAACCGCTCCGAGCACCAAAGGATCATCGGGAGCGACCACCGCAAAATCGATCTTATTCTCCACGGCAAAATCTCTTATTGCCTCGATATCCTTAGCGCCGATGTTCACGCACTCGGCATCGGCGGCAATACCGCCGTTGCCGGGAAGAGCGTATATTTTATCTACCTTAGGGCTTTTCTTAAGCTTTTTTATGATGGCGTGTTCTCTTCCGCCGCCACCTACAACCATTATCTTCATTTTCATAGCTCCTATATCAGTGGTGGAAGAGTCTCATACCTGTGAATGCCATTACCATTCCGTACTTGTCGCAGGTAGAGATAACGTTGTCGTCACGGATAGATCCACCGGGCTCTGCAACGTAGCTTACTCCGCTTCTGCGAGCTCTTTCGATATTGTCACCGAAGGGGAAGAAAGCGTCGCTTCCGAGCGCGACACCCGTGATAGAATCGAGATATGCCTTCTTTTCCTCTGCCGTGAGAGCCTCGGGCTTCTCGGTAAAGTAGTTCTGCCAATTTCCGTCGGCGAGGACGTCCTCACTGTACTCCGAGAGGTAAACGTCAATGGTGTTATCTCTGTCGGGTCTTCCGATGGTGGGAAGGAACGGAAGGGCGAGAACCTTGGGATGCTGACGGAGATGCCAGATATCAGCCTTGCTTCCCGCAAGTCTTGTGCAATGGATTCTCGACTGCTGTCCCGCGCCAACACCTATAGCCTGTCCGTCATAAGCGTAGCAGACAGAGTTGGACTGTGTATATTTAAGTGTGATCAGTGAGATTATAAGATCTCTTACAGCCGTCTCGGGGAAATCCTTGTTTGCGGTAACTATATTCGAAAGAAGCTCCTTATTGATCTTGAAGTTGTTTCTTCCCTGCTCAAAGGTAATACCGTAGACCTGCTTGCACTCCTTCTCTGTAGGAATATACTCGGGGTCGATCTTAACGATATTGTAAGTTCCCTTTCTCTTTGACTTAAGTATCTCGAGCGCCTTCTCGGTGTAACCGGGGGCGATGATTCCGTCGGAAACCTCTCTCTTTATGATAGTCGCGGTAGTCTCATCGCAGACGTCGCTGAGGGCGATCCAGTCACCGTAGGATGACATTCTGTCAGTACCTCTCGCTCTCGCGTAAGCGCAGGCGATGGGAGACTCGTCAAGTCCCTCGATATCGTCAACAAAGCAAGCCTTCTTAAGAGTATCGGAAAGCTTCACTCCAACTGCCGCCGATGTGGGGCTGACGTGCTTAAAGGAGGTAGCGCAAGGAAGACCCGTAGCCTCCTTAAGCTCCTTCACAAGCTGCCAGGAGTTGAATGCGTCAAGGAAATTGATGTATCCGGGCTTGCCGTTAAGTATCTCGATAGGAAGCTCACTTCCGTCGTGCATATAGATCTTTGAGGGCTTCTGGTTGGGGTTACAACCGTATTTCAGTTCAAGTTCTTTCATTTTATTTTCACCTTTCACAAAATCAGCAATTTTTATTGACGATCCTTGTTTCGGTCTCGCCTGTTTCAATATCGATGTATCTTACAAAGAGTGACACCTTGTTATCCTCGTTAAGGCTCTTCCAGATAAGGTCGGTGAGGGCGTCGATATCGGCATCGGGAAGCTCGAGAGTCTCGGGCTCACCCTCAAATGAGGGCAGCGGGTTGCCATCTGCGCTGTAGGTATGGATAAACTTAGCTATTCCCGCCTTGGGATTAGAATACGCAAAGGTAAATCTCTCACAGGAGCTGTCGTCTCCCTCTGCGCTCTTGAGTATCGACATAGCGAAATTCATTCCGTCGTTTTCTCTGTGGATTATTCCCGAGATACGGGGGGTGAAATTGGGCTTATCGTCCTCAAACTCACGGGTTCTGAGTGCCTGCTCGAAGGTCATCTGCTTGTCCATAAGCTCATAGATAGTGTCGGTCTGGTCGCCGTTTGTAACTATTGTCTTATTTCCGAGCACTCTGACGGGATAGTAGATTATGAGGTGGGGGTCTACCATCTTGGACTCGTCAAACGCCTTTGTGCGAAGGTTCTCGCCCTCAGCCACGAACACACGGTTGCGGCTGTTTACGCTTCTTCCCATAATAAAGTATGCCGTTACAGCCTTCTTACCGTCCGTGCTCTTTCCTATGATTATTCCTCTTCCGGGGTATGCGTCCTTTGAAAGCGCATTTTCAATCGAGTTTATCTTCATTTTACTTGCTCACCTTTCTGTTTGCGATTATTTCTTTTGATACGAGCTCAACAGCTCTCGGAAGTATGATCCACTCAGCCTGTCTCATAACTCTCTGCTGAAGGCTCTCGGGGGTCTCTCCCTTTTTCACGGATACGCTCTTCTGAAGGATTATCTCTCCACCGTCGGGTATCTCGTTTACAAAATGCACGGTAGCTCCCGTCACCTTGACGCCGTAAGCCAGCGCCGCCTCGTGAACGTGGAGTCCGTAAAATCCCTTTCCGCAGAAGGAAGGGATAAGCGACGGATGAACGTTTATTATTCTGCGTTCAAATGTCTTCGTAAATCTTTCGCTGAGAATACTCATAAAGCCTGCAAGAACGATCAGCTCGATCTCGTCATTTTTTAGACGTTCAATAAGTCTATCCTCAAAAAGCTCCTGCGATCCGTCACTTTCCTTTTTCGTGATGATCGCCGTCTTAATTCCCGCGTTCTCGGCTCTGGTGAGCGCGTATGCCGACGCGTTATTCGATATCACGAGAGATATCTCCGCGTTTTTTATCACCTTAGCCGCCACGGCGTCTATTATTGCCTGAAGGTTTGTGCCGCCGCCCGAAACGAGTACAGCGACCTTTACCTTTCTTTGCTTCTTCATTTGTATGCCCATCTCCTTTTCGGTTTTTTAGCAGATAATTACACCCTCGTCACCCTTGACGATCTCTCCTATAACGTAAGCGTCCTCACCGTTTGCTTTGAGTATCTCAAGAGCGGTGTCGACCTCTCCCGCGGGAACGGTAATACTCATTCCCACGCCCATATTATAGGTGTTGAACATATCTCTCTCGGGAATGTTGCCGGTCTTTGCGATGAGCTCAAAGATGGGAAGCACCTTTACAGCGCTTCTGTTTACCTTTGCGGTATATCCCTTGGGGAGGGCCCTCGGAAGATTTTCATAAAATCCTCCGCCCGTGATGTGGCTTATTCCCTTTACGTTGACCTTCTCAAGAAGTGCGAGAACGCTCTTCACGTAGATCCTTGTGGGAGTGAGAAGTGTCTCGGCGACGCTTGCTCCTCCGAGCTCGTCGCAGGGGGTGTAAAGCGAATCGGGATTGTTGTCTATATCAAACACCTTTCTGACAAGTGAAAAGCCGTTGGAATGTACTCCGCTGGAGGCGAGAGCTATAATAACATCTCCCTCCTCGGTCTTTGTGTTATCGAGTATCTTTTTCTTATCGACGATACCGACCGCAAATCCCGCGAGGTCGTACTCATTCTCGGGCATCATACCGGGGTGTTCGGCAGTCTCACCGCCTATAAGAGCAGCGCCCGACTGAACACAGCCCTCGGCAACTCCCGAAACTATAGCGGCTATCTTCTCGGGAATATTCTTTCCGCAAGCGATATAGTCAAGGAAGAAGAGAGGTCTCGCTCCGCAACAGATGATATCGTTCACGCACATCGCGACGGCGTCGATACCTATAGTGTCGTGCTTGTCCATAAGTATTGCCATCTTGACCTTTGTTCCGCAGCCGTCTGTTCCCGAAACGAGGACAGGCTCTTCCATTCCCGTGGGAAGACCGAAGCAGCCGCCAAATCCGCCCACGTCGTCAAGGCAACCCTCATTTCTGGTCCTTGCGATATGAGCCTTCATAAGCTCAACTGCCTTGTAACCGGCGGTTATGTCAACACCCGCCGCCTTGTAGCTCTCACTGTAACTTTTCATTTTACTTTGCCTTTCTGTATTGTTATATATTATTTATTATTATACTTTTCTTCGATAGCGCGGTTCTTCTCAAGCACCTTCTCAGCTCCCGCCTTACGGGCATCGTCAAGCTTTTTCGCGAGAGCCTCATCGGTAACGGCGAGTATCTGTATCGCGATAAGAGCCGCGTTCGCCGCTCCGTCGATCGCAACAGTTGCAACAGGAATACCTGTGGGCATCTGGACCGTCGAGAGAAGAGCGTCCATTCCGTCGAGATTCTTAGACTTAACGGGAATTCCGATAACGGGGAGAGTGGTGTTAGCCGCAACAGCTCCCGCAAGGTGAGCCGCCATTCCCGCAGCCGCAATTATCGCTCCGAAGCCATTCTCTCTCGCGTTCGCCGAAAATCCCTTAGCCTCAAGGGGGGTTCTGTGCGCCGAATAAACGTGTACCTCATAGGGAACGCCGTACTCGGCAAGAGTATTGATAGCCTTTTCAACGATCGGAAGATCGCTGTCGCTTCCCATAATAATACCAACTTTTTTCATATCTGTTCCTTTCCACAGTCAAAACCGACCGTCAAAAAATTATTTACGCCTTTTTCTGAGCAAAGAGCCAAGTGAATATTTCAAGATTCGAATAGGTATAAGACCATACGTCGTGCTCGTTGTTGGGGAGCTCGGTATATTTGACCTTAGTTCCGCCCGCCGCCCTAATGGCATTTACCATATCTCTCGATCCCGCAACAGGCACTGTGGGGTCTTTTGCTCCGTGGATCGCCCAGACGGGAATATCCTTAACGATCTCAGCCTTCGTGGGGTCGCCGCCGCCGCACATTGCAATTCCCGCGGCAAACAAGTCGGGGTGTCTCATAAGCAGATTCCAAACGCCGTATCCGCCCATCGAGAGTCCGCAGGCATATATTCTCTTCTCATCGACCGAGAACTCCTGCTTGAGCTGAGATATAATGTCAACAACCGCCTTGAGCTCGTTCGATTCGGGAACGTTGTCAAGATTATATTTGCCCAATCCCCAATCCGAATCAACCCATCTGTTGCCTTCGGGACACTGAGGAAAGATTATTATAGAGTCATTCAGAGGAAGAGATTTATCCTTCATAAGCGAGGTTATAAATCCGAGGTGCTTCTCGTTGTCATTACCTCTGTGACCCGATCCGTGGAGGTTTATAAAGACAGGATAGCTCTTTTCGGGATCATAATTGAAGGGAACGTATATTCTGTAAGGCAGGGTCGTTCCTCCCTTTTTGTATTCGCGTTTCTCAAATATCTTCTGCATCTCAAAGCTTCCTCCTGCGGCTATCACATAGTCAACGTAATTTGTTTCGTTGAGCTTAGAGTCGGAATATATAACGTTGTCCTCGGAATCAAGAGTGAGATTACCCTCGCTGTTCTTCACGAACACCTCTTCAAGGAGATAAGCGAGAAGATAATCGTATGATATAGCGTCCTTAGCGCAAAGCACAAGCTTATTCTCCTCGACCTTCATAGCAAAGTCGTACTTGCCCAAAAGCTTCTTATAAGTCTTGTCGGCTATATCTCTTACGTTTCCGAGAACTATCTCGGGAGTTCCGTCGTCTGCCTTTTCGTCATATGCCTTGGCTTCAAACTTAACTCCGTATGCATTCTGAATGCCGTTGTTGAAATCCCTTACCCACTGTCTCATCTCGCGGGTAGAGTCGTCGTAAACGAGAACGTACTCTGTGACCTTGTTCTTGAATATCTCAGAAGAAACGAATTTCTCGGGCTCTTCCGTGGTCACAGCGGTTGTGGTGGTAGCTTCGGTGGTGGTAGCAGCGGAAGCTTCACCTGTCGTTGTTACCTCGGGGACATTTGGGGTATCATCGCCCTTACAAGCCGTAAGTGATACGGCGATCATAGCGAATACGAGAAAAAGAGCAAAAAATTTCTTCATAATATCCTCCTTAAATTGAAAAAAGACAGACCTCCCCAAACGGAGGATCTGCCCAGGCGGTCGGCAATATAATTTTCCGCTTCCGCGTGGTCTTTTCCACTTATCCGCCGGTCACAGAAAACCGCAAGCCGTATCTGGGCCTGCCCTATTTCTTACTTATCATACATTATATCATAAAATGCAAAAAAAGTCAACTACGCTTTTCCACATTAGAGAAAATTTTTGCGATAAAAAACTCCCCCCGATTTGTGGTATATCCACAAATGGGGAGAGTGACCTATCAGATCAGGGATGTTCTCCGCTCAAAGCGCAAAAGCAGCTCGGAAAGAGGGATTATAAGCAAGATCCCGAAAATGCAGTTTCCGATAGCGTGATATATATCCGCCGTAACGAATCCAACCGCTATCCAGGAGATAATGTAATTCAGATCTGAATTGATTATCATCTGAACGGGAGCGTAAAGAACCCCGAAAAGCAGTCCGTGAGACGTGCATATCACCGTGTAAAGGATCAGTCTAACCCGCCTCGAAAGCCTTGTGGGAACAAGCATTGCCGCCCCCCAAAGGATCGCCCATACGTAAAGGTACGCGAGCCACCATATCCCAAAGCCCGAGAAGAGTCCGTTCAAGAAAACGTAAATGTATATGGGTATCAGCGCCTTGGCGCGGTAGACGATCGTATATACCACGGTAAGTACGCCCACGATATGCACGTTCGGAAGAAATTCCATAAGAATATCCGATATGAACATCAGCGCTCCGAGCATAGCGAAGACCGAAAGCAGCCTCAGCCTCTCCAGATGCTTTGCCCTATTCTGCGCGGAACCCATATACCTTTCCGTCCTCGATCGCCGTCGTGTCAACGCCGCTCAGAGCGTAAGCTCCGTCAACGTAAAATGCCCAGTACTTTTTATGGGTATCGTAGTCAAGAGTCTCGCCGTCAACCGTCTTAACGTAGAGTCCGTACTGTCCGTCCTCGCCCGAGATAATACCAAGCTCGACAAGCGCCTCGCCGACCAACGTTTTGTCGGTCTTCACGTTGAAGGTGACCTTTCTTCCGTCAAGGTGCACGACCTCAAACATAAAGCTGTGTGCGCCCTCTCCCACGTCGGTAGCTGCCGCCGTAGTCGCTGCTGTGGTGGTTACCGTAGTCGTTGACGACGCCTCGTCGTCCTTTTTCTCATCACATCCAACTGCCGTGAGTGCTATAGCCGCAATAAGCAAAAGCAGAAGCAGAAATGAGAAGATATTAGTTCTTCTGTTTGTTTTCATTTTCTTTTTCTCCTTAAAAATTTTTTCGTATCGGTCTGTTTTGCGAATTCTCGCGTTGGATCGTGCAACAAAAAACAGGACCTCGGGCAAGTCTTCCGACTTACGGCTAAAGCGCTTGAAGCGTCTTCTCGGTCTCCCAATGACATTCGGTATTTTGCGGCAATACCGTGCTTCTTGCTCACCGCTCACGGCGACACGCTCGTACGGGATTTTCACCCGTTTCCTTATTAAGCGTAAACGCACCCTGAATACAAGTTAGATTCTAACACAAAAATCCCCCTTTGTCAACAAAAAGGGGGATTTTCAGCATTTTTTATTTTTCGAGAGCGCAGGCATAGAGATATCTTGTGGTCTCATATTTTGAGTGAGACTCAATATACCTTCCCTGCCATTCGACGGTAAAGAATACGTAGTAGGTCTTCCCACTCTCAAGGATAGAGGGCAGCTCTCTCAAAAAGTAATTGCCGATGTGATCAAGTTCCTCGTCGAATAAAAGCACACTTCCCATATACTTTCCTCGGCTGTCGGTGATGTTTACGGAAAGGTCGTCGCCGACGGTAAGCCTTGGAAAATGTACCGTCATATCCTTCTTGCAAAGGTCTGACATCGCGAAGCCGTCGCCTGCCACCCAGCTGTCACTTTGCTCCATATATATCAAGGAAGAGTCAAAGCCTCCGAGGGGGCGCACCGCTCTTGTCGATGAAATAAGGCTAACTCTGTCGTCGGGCTTGAATTTTTCGGGCAACGGCACTGTCGCCGAGGTGGTTGTGGCAACCGTTGCAGCCGCGGTAGTTTCAGCCGCGGTGGTCGTTAGCTCGGGCGTATCGTTCGTTTTATTACATGCCGCAAAAAGGGAGAAAATAAGTAACAGAGCTAAAATCAGAGATATTTTTTTCATATTTTTCTTCCTTTCTTTTTGTTTTTTATTTAAAATCCTTTTGTGCTTCCGCCACAGTTTCATTTTAACATAAAATGGTTTGTTTGTCAACAGCTTTTTACACACTGCTGACATTTTTTTACATTCTTCTCTTATAGATTCCCCGATGAAAGGAGGGCGATGCAAAGCATCGGGATCTGATAAACGGAACAGTATGCCCTTGCCCGAGATTACTCACCGACTTTTGGAGTGTCGGGGAATAATTTTTCATACTCTGCCAATAATAGTTATAAACAACATAAAAAAGAGAGGATGATGATATGAACAAACCCCAGATAATGAAATGCTGCGCCCGTGAAATACTCGACTCGAGGGGCAACCCGACCGTAGAGACCTCGGTATTTCTCACCGACGGCACTGTGGGCGTTGCCGCCGTTCCCTCGGGGGCTTCAACAGGCATTTACGAGGCTCACGAAAAGCGAGACGGCGATCCCTCACGCTTCGGCGGCAAGGGTGTGCGCGAGGCGGTTTTCTCGGTCTGCAGAACAATATCTCCTGCCATAGCGGGAGTATCCGCCTCGGAGCAGAAGGAGCTTGACGATCTTCTGATAAAGCTCGACGGAAAGGAGAACAAGTCGTCTCTCGGCGCGAACGCCATTCTTTCGGTATCTCTCGCCGCCGCGAGAGCCGCCGCCAATTTTTATCACGTTCCTCTGTATAAATACCTCGGCGGGCTCGATGCCTTCAGGCTTCCTATGCCGATGATAAATATTATCAACGGCGGCGCTCACGCCTCAAACAGCCTTGACATTCAGGAGTTTATGATCGTTCCCGTTGGATTTGCCTCCTTTTCCGAGGCATTGAGGGCGGGAGCTGAGATCTACTCGGTCCTTGGTAAGCTGCTGAGGAGTAAGGGCTACGGCACAACGGTAGGTGACGAGGGAGGATACGCCCCCGACCTCGGCTCTGACCGCGAGGCGATCGAGTTGATCTGCGACGCCATATCCAAGGCAGGCTACAGTGAAGCCTCCGTAAAGATCGCCCTTGACGTGGCGGCATCTGAATGGTACACCGAGGAGAGAGGATATTTCCTTCCCAAAGCAGAAAAATCTATGACACTTGACGGATTGACAGAGCATTTTGGAGCTCTTGTACGTGACTATCCGATAATCTCGATAGAAGACCCTCTGGATCAGCGGGACTTCAGCGGCTGGTCAAGGCTCACCGAAAAGCTTGGAGACAAGATAATGCTTGTGGGCGACGATCTTTTTGTGACCAATGAAAAGCGGCTGAAAAAGGGCATCGCGGAAAAAGCCGCCAACGCCATACTGATCAAGCCAAACCAGATTGGCACTCTCAGCGAGACACTTGAGGTCATTCGTGTGGCAAAGGAGGCGGGATATGATTTTATTATTTCCCACCGAAGCGGCGAGACCGAGGACACCACCATTGCCGACATTGCCGTGGCGCTGGGGTCGCGCTTTATCAAATCGGGAGCTCCCTGCCGCAGTGAGCGCGTAGCGAAATATAACCGTCTGCTACGCATAGAAAGCTCACTCAACTCGTCGGCGCGTTACGGATATCTCGACCTCTCAACGACGAAGAAAATATAAAAACGGGGGCTGTCGCAAATGCGACAGCTCCATGCTTTTTTACCATTACTCGGAAAACGGCAGCTTGTAACCGGAATCTCTCTTGAATACCTTTATATCCATTCCGTCTCCGACCTGCTTTGCGTAATTCGCATTGAAATAGTCGGCGGAGTTCCAATTTCTATCAAGCTTCTTACCCGTTGAGGATGTATAAGCATCCTGTGTATAATTGTCCACTACCAATTTGTATACGTACAATCCATAATGAGTTTTAAATGCCGAACGAAAGTTCTCATATGAGGAATCTCCCATATTCATAGTTCCGTAGCCATACAACAGTCCTTCCTGAATACAGGGTTTTGAAAGGAACTCCCCATTAGGCGATACTGTTGTCACTTTCATCTCACCTATAGAAACCATTCCGCTATACGTAGTGTCCGACTCATTGGACTTGTAATAAAAATAGTTAACTGCCAACAATCGGTTGTTTTGCTCATTGAAAAAGACCATTGAAGCGCCTTTTATGTGTGAATAATCAAGGACCTCGCTGTAATCCTCGCTGAGCATATCGATGTACACCGACTCACCGTAGGTTTCGTTATAAATGACCGCCATACGCATAAGTCCTACCCCTTCGAAGTTCTTTATCTCGATAAAGGACTCAGACAAAATGTCATCCTCCGTTACAGTCCATTCCAGCTTATACGGAACTGTTATCGGTGTCACCTGAGTTCCGTTTGCCATAGTGACGGTCTGCTTTGTAACAGCTGTCGTTGTTGCTACAGCCTCGGTAGTAGTTGCCGCGGTGCTTCCTGCTGTTGTGCTTCCGTCTGTAATAACGCTTGTATTTGAAACACTATTTTCCAAGCTTCCCTGCGGAGAGCCTTCTTCCAATTCATCGCAAGAAGTAAACAAAGTTATCACCGTACAGGTAAGCAAGCAGAACACCATAAATACAGAAAAAAACTTCTTCATCTTTCATTCCTCCTTTGAATTTTGTATATAAAAATACTATTTCCATTTTTATGCTACCATATTGTCACACACATGTCAACAGTTATCAAAAAAAATTCACAAGTCATTAACACTGTGATCAAAAAAGAACCGTTCAATCCGAAGCGTTGAACGGTTCTGTCTTTTATTATCTTTCCTCAAGGGGAATATATTTCTGCTCCTTCGCTATTGCCTTATAACCGGGGCGGATTATCTTCTTCGCGGTGTGGAACTCCTCGATCCTGTGAGCGCACCAGCCCGATACTCTCGAAATAGCAAAGAGGGGGGTGTACATCTCGGTGGGAATATCGAGCATTCTGTAAACAAGACCCGAATAAAGGTCAACGTTAGCGCACATCACTCTGTCCGTTCCCTTAAAGGAGTTGAAGAGCGGGGGCGTTATCCTCTCGATAGCTTCAAGAAGCTTGAAATCGTCTCCGTATCCCTTCTCTATTGCCAGCTTTTCGGCATTCTGTTTCAGCATTACCGCGCGGGGGTCGGACCTTGTGTAGACGGCGTGACCCATACCGTAGATAAGTCCCGAGCCGTCGCCCGCCTCCTTCTTAAGTATTTTAGTGAGGAATGCCGCGATCTCCTCGTCGTCATTTACGTCCTTGATATTCTCCTTCACGCAGTCGAACATCTCCTGTACCTTGATGTTAGCTCCTCCGTGGAGAGGTCCTTTGAGCGAGCCTATAGCTCCGCTTATTGCCGAATAGGTATCTGTTCCCGATGAGGAGAGGACTCGGCAGGTAAAGGTCGAGTTGTTTCCTCCTCCGTGCTCTGCCTGAATTACCATACAGAGGTCAAGAAGTCTTGCCTCCTCCTCGGTGAACTTCTTGCTCGAGCGCAGAATTCTGAGGAAGTTCTGAGCAGATCCGATATCGTCGTGCGCCTTGTGAAGATTAAGGCTCTTTCCAAAATACGCGCTGCGGTAAACGGCATAGGAATGCGCCGCGATAACGGGCAGCTTCGCGATTATGTCAATACACTGACTGAGCATATTCTCAAGGCTTGTGTCGTCGGGATTGTCGTCGTAGGAATAGAGCGAAAGAACTCCGATCGCCATCTTATTCATTATCGAGCTTGAGGGAACGCTCATAAGAACGTCCTCTGTGAAGCGGTAAGGAAGGTGGCGGCGGCTGGCGAGGATAGCCACAAAGTTTTCAAGCTCCTCCTTGGTGGGAAGCTTGCCAAAAAGCAGGAGATATGCGCACTCCTCAAAGCCGTATCTCTCCTCGGCAACAAATCCGCGAATAAGCTCTGTCATATCGTATCCGCGATATTCGAGCTTACCCTCAACAGGGGTCTTTTCGCCCTCACTGATAACGTATCCGTGGGCGTTACCTACGTTTGTAACACCTGCTGTTACTCCGCTTCCGTCAGGCTCACGAAGACCCTTCTTTATGTAGTAGCTGTCGAAAGCCTTGGGGGGGATCACGTAAGCCTCTTTCGCCGCTCCCACAAGAGCGCCGAAATCGCCGCAGTTGGTTACCGAATTTTCTTTTATATTTATATTAAGCCTGTCTGTCATGGTATTCGCCTCACTGGATAAATTTATTGCTTATTATATCACCGAAAAAACAATTTTGCAAGAGAAAATATTAAAAAATGCAAAATGTTTACATTTCGTTAACATTATCTCCTGCAAAGATTGATTTTTGGTTTTATATTCCGTTTTTTTATAATTTCATTATTGCATTTTAGGCTTTATTTTGCCTCTGCGGGGGTCCTTAAGATCGAGACAAATCCCCAGATTATCACCGCTATAAAGCGGATAGCGTTTGCCGCGAGACAGCTGTAAACAAAGCCGTCAAGACCGAAGAGAAGCGTTCCCGCAAGTACGATGGCCAAAAACTCGACAGCATACCCGAGGTTAAAGAGGAACTGCTTCTTCTCTCCCCTGAACTTGAGGAGCACAACAAGGAGTATGCCCGAAATAAAATAGAATATCTGCCCGAGAATGGCGGGAGCTATATAGGGGGCGATATCCCCTCTGAGGTCGGGGTATAGAATACCCAAAACAAGGGGCGACACCAGCGTACAGCCTCCAAAGGCAAGAACTCCGAGAGCGCATATTCCGAGGGTTGCGTAGCTCCAGAGCTTCTTTGTAAGCCCACCCTCGTATTTCACGAGATAGCTGATTATAAGCGAATTCAGCGGAACGCTGAGCATAGCCACTATCTTTCCGAGAAGAGACGCGGTGTAATATATTGTAACCGCAGCACCGCCCTCAATGACCATAAGCAGAAGTCTGTCGGCGTTGAGGGTAAGGTTTTCGATAAGCACCGACAAAAGGAGAAATCCCATACTCTTTGCCACAAGAGGAAAGCTTCCCGAGGGGCGAAGCAGATCGCGTCTGTAGATCGTGCCCTTGAAGATAACGAAGATTATACTGAGTGCCTCACCGACGATGAACGCCAGCATCCACTCTCCCGTAAGGCTGTAAACGAACATTCCCGCGATATATCCCACCGACACCGCTATATAGAAGAGCATATATCTAAAGAAATTTCCGTTTATCTTGTATTCAACGTCGGAGTAATAGCGGAGAGCGGTGAAAACGATAAGTAAAACGAAGAGCAGCGCCGCCGTTGCGCCTCTCTCCCCCAGATATCTTACGTAAAATATTCCACCCGCGCCACAGATAAGCGAAAGAAGAAGCAGTATGATATTGTAGTCTCCGTTTTTGAAGCTCACCGACTTTGTGCTCATAACTATCCTCGAATAGTTCGCCGCAGTACCGAGTGTGCAGGAGATTATCGCCACTATAGACAGCACAGAGAGGGTCGCGCCGTAAGCCTCCTTTCCCTGCACCCTCTCAAGATAGGGGTACATAAGGAACTGAATAACGATATTCATTACCGCCGTGGCTGTGATGCTCATTGCCAGATCTTTTATTTTCTGTTTATTATTCTTTATAAAATCGGTTTTCATAATCCCGATCCTTTCATCTCATTTTAGCTCATTATAACACTTTTTTCTCACAAAGTAAACACCCACCGCAAAAATTTATCCGATCAGCCTATGTTTTCTGCTTTTTTGCATAAATAATTGGCTGTCAGCAAAAAGATATATTGCATTTTGGAAAAATATGTGGTATAATTAAGAGAATATACCTGAACGCAACGGGTAATCCAAAAATCACCTTGGAGGTCGCTTTGCCCTTATGAAAGGTTTTTTACTGAAGCTGAAAAGCAAAATATCCGCCTCCCCGATCGCAAATCTCTTCGCGATCCTTGTGAGCATAAGCTTTATCATATACGGAATATATTACAGTGTGTCGGGAAACGCAAATTTCGTCGACGTCTTTTTCCTGCGCTGTCAGGACCTTTTTATGGACTTCTTCAACTCGGTCCGCGACGCCTCTCAGGGCGAGGAGGTATATACCGTCAGACACGTTATATACCCGCCTATGGCAAACCTCATCTATCTCCTCTGCTCGAGATTTATCCCCGTCACCTATAACGAGACCGATTGGTCCTCAAGACTTACCTTCGGAAACTACAAGGAGGCTATATTCTTCATCGTCCTCTTTACCATAGCCCTCCTGCTGGTCTTTTACACGATAGTCTACGAAAAAATAAAGGGCGGAAGAAAAACCAAATTTCTCTTCTCCTTCTTCGCTGTATTCAACATTCCCGTCCTTTTTATGGTCGAGAGAGGCAATATGATCCTCTTCTGCTTCATAGCCCTTATGATATACGCCTTCACCTATAACAGTGAAAAAAAGCTATACAGAGAGCTCGGACTCCTCTGCCTTGCCTTCGCCTTCTCGCTCAAGCTCTACCCCGTGGTCTTCGGCTGGTTTTTGCTTATAGACAAGCGATACAAGGAGGCTCTGCGCTGCGCGGCATACGGCATTATTATGCTTGTGCTCCCCTCGGTATTCTTCGGAGGACTTGACTGCTTCGTCCAGATATTCAACAACATAACCTCATTCTCCACAAACACAGTAAACTCTCTTGCCGTCATATCGGGATATTCAAGGATCCCCCTCTCGCTGCTCTCGCTCTTCGCCTACCTCTGGTGCGGGATCTGCGCGGCGTGCTTTATCCTCTCCCCCATTATATTCAAGAGAAGGTGGAAATGTTGGCTTATGGGAATAACCACTATCCTCACAGTTCCCTCTCTCACGACCCTCTATATGTGGGCGTTTCTGCTGATCCCACTCATTATGCTCGCAAACGACGGGAAGCGAACGAAAAAGGATTATTTCTTCTTCTTCGTTATCCTCTCGCTCTTCATATTCACTATATTCAGATTCAATTACTACCTGACGGTAAATTCCTTCCTGCTCTATCCCCTGACGGCTATACTTTCCGTGACCGCCGTTACCGACACCATCATATGCGGAATAAGAAAGCTCCGCTCGGGCAAGACCGAGGAGGAAAGCCGTGTATAACGACGAAAGATTTGAACGTGAAAGAATGCTTATCGGCGATGAGGCTATGAAAAAGCTGTCGTCATCGAGAGTCGCCCTCTTCGGTGTCGGCGGTGTTGGCGCGGCTGCGGCTGAAGCCCTCGCGCGAGGCGGTGTCGGTGAGATAGATCTTATAGACAACGACACGGTAAGCGTGACAAATATAAACAGACAGCTCTGCGCCCTCGGCTCTACCGTCGGAAAAAACAAGGTGGACGCCGTGGCGGAGCGCCTTCTCGACATAAATCCGAATATAAGGATAAACAAGCACTGCATATTCTTTCTGCCCGAAACTGAGCTCGATTTTTCGGTCTACGACTATATAATCGATGCTATAGACACCGTCAGCGCAAAGATCGAGATCGCCGTCCGCGGAAGCGCGGCGGGTGTACCCGTCATCTCCTGTATGGGAACGGGAAATAAGCTCGACCCCACGGCTCTTATGCTGGAGGACCTCTCAAGGACCTCGGTGTGTCCGCTGGCGAGAGTTATGCGCCGTGAGCTTTCCGCAAGAGGAATAAAGCACCTTAAGGTCGTTTATTCCAAGGAATCGCCGAGAAAGCCGCTATTCTCCCCGAACGAGGGAGAGCGAAAGCAGCCTCCCGCAAGTATTTCCTTCGTCCCTCCCGTGGCGGGATTTATCGCGGCGGGTGAGGTCATAAAAAAACTGATATCATCGGAGGTGTGACCTTGGCAAAGGTAAAATGGAAGGGCGGAGCGCTGATAGCTCCCGTGCCGCCCGTTATGGTAAGCTGCGGAGATATGGAGCTCTCCAACATAATAACCGTCGCCTGGACGGGTATCACCAATACCGTTCCCCCAAAGACCTATATATCTGTCAGACCCAGCAGATTTTCCTACGAGCTGATAAAGTCACGTGGAGAATTCGCCATAAACCTCACCACCGCGGAGCTTGTCAGAAAGGCGGACTATTGCGGAATATATACGGGGGCGAAGGTAGACAAATTCAAGAAATGCGACCTTCACAAGGAGGAGGCAAGTGAGATATCCTGCCCTCTCATCGCTGAAAGCCCTCTTTCCTTTGAGTGTCGGGTAACCGACGTTATAGAGCTCGGCTCTCATCATATGTTCCTCGCCGATATACTCGCGGTAAGAGTCGACGAGTCGATCATCGACGATAAGGGAAAGCTACGGCTTGACCGCGCGGGTCTTGCGGCTTTCGCCCACGGAGAATATTTCGAGCTCGGTAAAAAGATAGGTTATTTCGGCTGCTCTGCCGATAAAAAGGGCAAAAATCCAAATAAAAACAGTAAAAAAACAAGAAGATAAAAATTGTTTACAAATAAGTGTTGTATTGATAATAAAATTTGAGTTATTATATAGTAGTATGGAGATCCCAAGCGGAGGTGCGTTATGTTCGGTTATATAAAAACTCACACACCCGAGCTCAAGGTCTCGGAACACGAATATTATAAAAGCGCTTATTGCGGTCTATGCCGCGCTATGGGCAAATGCACGGGTCAGTGCTCGAGAATGACACTGAGCTATGATTTCGCCTTTATGGCTATTCTCAGGATCGCCCTGAGGGGTACTGAGGTCTCCTTCTCGAGGAAAAGATGTATCGCCCACCCCTTCAAGAAGAGGACTGTGATGGACTCAAACCCCGAGCTGAGGCTCTGCGCCTTCGCGGCGGCTTTGCTGACCTATCATAAGACCGCCGACGATCTTGCGGACGAAAAGGGCAGAAAAAAAGCCCTTGCTCTGCTGTTTAAGCCCTTTGCCTCGTCAATGAGAAAAAAAGCCCTCAAAAAAGGAGAGCTTTCCGAGCTCGACCGATATATCGCCGAAAAGCTCGCTGAGCTATCCCGCTTCGAAGCCTCGGGAGAGGCAAGTGTGGACACACCCGCGGAGATATTCGGAGAAATGCTCTCACGGATACTCGCCTTCGGGCTTAGCGGTGTCGAAGAAAAGCTCGCCGAAAATATAGGCTATCACGTTGGAAAATGGATCTACATAATCGATGCGCTGGACGATTTTTCCGAGGACGTTGAGAAAAACAGATACAATCCCTTTGCCCTTCTCTACGGTAAAACACTTAGCGAGAAGGAGCGTTCGCTTATCTCGGACGCGCTGAAAAACGAGCTTTGCGACATAGAAAAAGCCTATGACCTGATAGATTTTGAAGGAAGCGCGATTCCCAAAAATATAATAGCCAATGTTTTTTATCTCGGTATGCCGAAGACCCTTGACAGAGTCCTCTTCGGTCCGCCCGAGAATGACAAATAATTGCCGCAGAAAGGACATTCCGAAATTTATGAACGATCCCTACAAGGTCCTTGGTGTTTCCTCAAACGCCACGGATGAAGAAATAAAAAAAGCCTACCGCGATCTGGCTCGTAAGTATCACCCCGATAAGTACAGAGACAGTGATCTCGCAGACCTTGCAAGTGAAAAAATGAAGGAGATCAATGCCGCATACGAGGAGATCCAGAAGATGCGCGCGGCGGGAACGACCTCTCAGAGCGGCGGCTCTTACGGAGGCTACGGCGGATACGGAAGAAATGAGTCTCAGTCGGGAAATCCGAGATACGCGCAGATAAGAAGAATGATAAACAGCGGTCATTTTGACGAGGCTGACAGAGTGCTGAACGAGGTCGACACAGCGTCACGTGACGCCGAGTGGAATTTCCTCAAGGGATATATCCTCTTGAAGAGAGGTCACTACGTCGACGCTCAGAGATACTTTGATACCGCCTGCTCTATGGACCCCTACAATCAGGAATACCGCGCGGCACAGCAGGAGCTCTCAAGAAGAGCCAACGGCTACGGAAGCGGATATAACACAGCGGGTGGCGGAGGCTGCTCGGGCTGTGACGTCTGCTCGGGTCTGCTCTGCGCCGACTGCTGCTGCGAATGTATGGGCGGCGACTGCATAAGCTGCTGCTGATAGGAGATATCTATGAATATAGGTGAAAGAAGTGAAAAGACCCGCAGAGTGGCTATCTCGGCAATGATGAGCGCTCTCGGTGTTCTTGTGCTTTACCTCGGCTCGGTCATTGAGGTGCTGGACATCTCTATGGCTGTAATTGCCTCGCTCTTTGTGATCTTCACGGTCATAGAATACGGCGGAGCATATCCTTGGGCGGTGTATATAGTTACGGGAATACTCTCGGCGGTGCTCCTCCCTCAGAAGCTCCCTGCCGCTATGTATATCCTGTTTTTCGGATTTTATCCGATAATCAAGGAAAAGCTTGAAAAGCTAAAAAAGCGCCCCCTCTGCTGGGTGCTGAAGATGATAGTATTCAATATATGCCTTTTCATACTCATCTTCCTCGCAAACAAGCTGATCTATATAGATGCCGAGAAATATCTTGTCTTTGAGGCGATCTTCGTGCTTCTCGCGAACTTCACCTTTGTGATATACGACATTGCCCTCACAAGGCTGATATCCCTCTATATCTTCAGATTGCGCAAAAAATTCAAATTAAAATGAAATTCTTGGTGTACCTGCCCCAAAGCAGGTACGCCAATTTTACGTTATAAGCCGAATGTTATGTATTCTTGAAACCTATAGTTGTTTTTTTCTCAATTATCGAGAGGTTGACTGTGTTTTGACATAGTGATATAATATAGCTACAGGAACGGTACCGCCTGAATTATCTTGAAAGGATAGTTTTATGAATATAGGACAAAACATCAAAAAACTAAGAAAAAAAGCGGATATGACTCAAGAGGAGCTTGCGGAAATGCTGTCTATTTCTTCTCAGGCGGTCAGCCGTTGGGAAACCGATTCCGCAATGCCCGATATATCGCTATTACCTTCATTGTGCAGCATATTCAATGTCTCATCAGATGACCTTCTCGGAATAAACAACTCAAAACAGAACGAAGAGATCAACGAGATACGTAAAAAAGCTAATATCAAGTCTTCTCGCGGTTATATAAAAGAGGCGAGAGAAATTTTGGAAGAAGGTTTGAGAAAATTTCCGACAAACTATTTATTGATGCGTGATCTTATGTACGTTGCCTCAGATCAAAGTAAAGACAGCATCTATAGCTCTGACCAAAAAAAGATTTTCAGAGAGGAAGCAATTCAGTTAGGTGAAAAAATATTGACATCTTGTACACAAGACACCGTAAGAAATTGCGCAATACAGGTATTGTGTTTTGCCTACAGGGATATGGGTGATTTTGAAAAAGCCCAAGACCTCGCAAAAAAAATGCCGCATATGGCGGTTTGTCAGCAATCGTTAATGTCAAGAGTAACTACGGGAGACGAACAGCTACGTGCAAAGCAAACAGAGATGCATTTATATCTTCAATTTCTCGAAACAGGTATCAGAGGTATGAACACAAAAATGGATAACGGCGAATGGAGATATAACAGTGAAGAAGCAAGCTTATTGCGAGATAAATCAATCGCTCTGTTGCATACCGTATTTGAAGATGAAAACTTCGGATTTTATCACACCCATTTAGCTGATATCCATTCTGCACAAGCGAACTATTTCGCAACGCTTCAGTCTGTAGAAAAAACCTTGTATCATCTAAAAAAAGCATCGGAACACGCTATAGCCTTTTTGGAATGGGAGAAAGGTGGCGAATATACTTGTCTGATCTTCAAAGGTATGAGCAGAGGACGCTTTTCAACAAACACTACTCACAATGATGCCCTTTGTCTGCTTAATATTATGAAATCGGAAAATTTTGTTTTTTTGTTTGACAACGAGGAATTTATTCATATCAAGGATAAATTAGAGCCTTTGGCAAGTCATTGGTGAGAGATAACCGCAAAAATTCCCCTCTTCACTTGTGACAAAACTACACGGAATTATTACTGTAAAAAGGAGTAGGACCAGATGTTCCTACTCCTTTTTACTTCTGACATTCCGCAATTATTTCATCGAGGAAAGCACCTTCATCACGTTGTTTTCTCCGCGACCGAAATAATCGTAAAGACGCTTGTATTCGGCGTAGATCCTGTCGTAAAGCTTGTGATTTTCCCAGCTTGGAGTGTAGATCTTATAGCAGGGCTTCGCTATCCGCGCCGAGCCCTCCTCAACCGTCTTGAATATTCCCGCGGCAATCGCGGCATATATGGCACTGGCGAGAGCGGGGGCTTGAAGCGTTCCCGCGATCTTTATCTCTCTTCCCGTAACGTCGGCGTATATCTGCATCATCATCTCGTCCTTACGGGCAATTCCGCCGCAGGCGCAGATGCTGTCGATCGCCACTCCGTGCTCGGTAAAGTTGTCTATTATCCTTCTGCAGCCGAATGCCGCTCCCTCTATAAGACAGCGGTATATCTGCTCGGGAGTGGTATTGAGGGTCACGCCGAGAAGCATTCCCGAAAGATCGTCGTCCACAAGTATGCTTCTGTTGCCGTTGAACCAATCAAGGCAGAGGAGTCCGCTCTTTCCGACTCCCTCATCCTTTGCCTTTCTGCGGAGGAGGGCGTGAATATTTATCCCTTCCCTTTCAGCCTCCTCAAAGTACGACTTCGGCACAAAGTTCTTCACAAAGCGGTCAAAGGTGTCTCCAACGCAGGACTGACCGGCCTCGTAGGTATAATATCCCGGTACGATACCGTCGCGAACGTATCCGCAGATACCGGGTATCTCGCTCACCTCAGCCGAGTGTATCATCTGGCAGGAAGACGTGCCGAGAATGACCATCATCTCCCCCGGACTTACGATCCCAAGTGCGGGAAGCGCAACGTGGGCGTCGGGCAGCGGAACAGAGAGAGCTGTTCCCACGGGAAGTCCGCAAAGCTCCGAGCCCCTCTCGTTTATATATCCCGCCGCGGTGGCTATGGGGGATATCTTGTCCGAAACCTTTGTACCTATTATATTTCTCATTCTCTCGTCAAGCGCGCCGAAGAAATCGGCAGAGGGATATCCCTCCTCGGCATCCCACATCGCCTTGCAGCCCGCAAAGGTCGCCGAATGTGTCTCGACTCCCGTGAGCATCAACGATACCCAATCCGCCGCCTCCATAAAGCGGTAGGTGTCATCATATACCTCGGGAGCTTCTCTGAGTATCTGCAATATCTTCGGGAATGCCCACTCGGAGGATATCTTTCCGCCATAGCGGCGAAGGAAGCTCTCTCCCCTCTCTTTCGCTATCTCGGTTATTCTGTCGGCATCGGGCTGGGATGCGTGGTGCTTCCAGAGCTTCACGTAGGCGTGAGGCTCACTTTTATATTTCTCGGCAAAGCAGAGAGGCGTGCCGTCCTCAAAGACGGGCAGAAGCGTACAGGCGGTGAAATCTATTCCGAGTGCCGCGACCTCGTCGGCTGACACTCCCGCGTCGCTAAGCGCCATAGGTATCACGTTCTTGAGTACCTCAAGATAGTCCGCGGGATGCTCGAGAGCGAATTTGTCGGGAAGCTCCCTGCCGCAGGGCAGAGTCTTATCCATAACGCCGTGGGGGTATTCATATACCGCGCCGCCGACCTCGTCGCCGCTCTCGGTATCAACCACCGTCGCTCTTCCCGAAAGAGTGCCGAAATCTATTCCTATTACGTATTTTTTCTTCATTTTTGTTCTCCTTTTCCGAAAAGGTCGCAAAGCGCCCTGCAATTCATAGCTATATCTCCGCGGGATACGTCTGCCGTTATCTCCGCGTATTTTTCATATATAGGTCTCCTTAGCTCATAGACATCCGAGAGGCTTTCGCCCGCCTTCATAGCTATCCCCCTGGTCTCTAGGTTCGTGACCCGCTTCTCTATCTCGTGAAGCGGCAGAGAAAGATAGACCACAGTGCCGAGAGAGGAGAGGCGTTCGGCGGCTCGTGTGCGCATCACCGCACTGCCGCCCGTGGCTATGACTGTATTCTCACATTCAAGCCCCACAACCGTATCGGCTTCAAGCTCAAGAAAGGCATCTACCCCCTCACTGTCGATATATTCCTGCAAGGGCATACCTATCTTCTTCTGTATAACAAGGTCGACGTCGACAAAATCCATACAAAGCATCTTGGCAAGTACGATCCCGAGAGTGCTCTTTCCGCACCCGGGCATTCCGATAAGAACTATATTATCCCTCATATCACACCTCGCTGTCCCCAAGAAGATATTCCGATGCCTTCCCATAATCATTATATTTTAGTATAACTCTCACAGCAAAAAAAGTCAAGTAGTGAAAGAAAAAAGTCGGAGAAAACATCTGTCTTCTCCGATCTTCTTTATTTCTTTCCGACCACGAGAGCGCACCAGCCGTTGTCGACCACTCTCTCCTTGATCTCAAATCCGTTTGCCTCAAAGCACTCTACCACGTCCTCGCTTCTCTCGGTGATTATTCCCGAGGCAAGGATCACTCCGCCGTCATTAAGATATCTTCCGACGTCGGGTGTCATTCTTATGATAATATCCGCCACGATATTGGCGCAAATAACATCATATCCGCCGTCAGAGAGGTCAACTCCACGAAGGAGGTCCGACTGATCGCAGGTAATGTTTTTCTCGCCGCTATCCTTGATATTCTCACGGGCAACTCGCACCGCCACAGGGTCGATATCGTAAGCGCGGCAGAGCTCCGCTCCGAGCTTTGAGGCGCAGATAGCGAGAATTCCGCTTCCCGTACCCACGTCGAGGACTCTCTCACCGCCGCGAACGTACTTTTCAAGCAGACCGATGACAAGCCTTGTTGTCTCGTGTGAGCCCGTACCGAACGCCATACCGGGGTCCATTCTGACGATTATCTCACCCTCAGAGGGGGAATATTTCTCCCAAGCGGGGACGATAACTATCTTTTCACCAATCTTTATCGGCTTGTAGTAAGCCTTCCATGAGTTAGCCCAATCGTCCTCGTTGACGCCGCTGATCTCGATCTTCCCGTCGATACCGAGGGTTGCCGTTCTCTCCTTGATAAAGGCGATACGGTCGGCAATTCCAACGTCGGCGGGAACGTAGACCGACACCGAGGCGATAGTCTTATCGGCATTGAGGATGCTCTCGTCGATAAGATCTCCGTAGCAGGTCTTGAGGTCGATATCACTGTAATCCTCTATCTGAAGATAGTTGTTTATCATACTCATTACCGCCACAAGCTCGTCCAGCTGCTCAAGAGGCACTGTGACCTTTATTCTTGTCCACTCATTCTGTGTGCCATAGTCCTGACAGGTATAGTCCTTATCCATAGTATCCACACTCATTTCTTGTCAAATATTCTCTTGAAGAACTTGTTCTTCTTTGCGTAATTGCTCTCGCCGCAGGCATCCGCGAAATCGCGCATCTTTTCCTTCTGCTTTTCGTTAAGTCCCTTGGGGATCTCGATGCTCACTGTGAAGATGATATCTCCTCTGCGTGAGGAATTGTTGATATAAGGAACTCCCTTCTGTCTGAGTGTGAAGCTCGTTCCGGGCTGTGTTCCCTCGGGTATAGTGAACTTCTGTGTTCCCTCGAGGGTGGGGATATCGATCTCCGCACCGAGTGTCGCCTCGGCAACGGTTATCGGCACTTCACAGTAAAGGTTATATCCGTCTCTCTCGAATATCGGGTGAGGTCTTACGGTAACGTAAATGATAAGATCTCCCGCAGGGCCTCCGTTTCTTCCGTCACAGCCCTGAGCGCGGAGAGCGATCCTCTCTCCGTCGTCGATACCCGCGGGGATATTCACCGCCAGCTTCTTGTTTATCTTGATATATCCCGTACCACGGCAATTCTGGCAAGGATTTTTCACGATCTTTCCCGTACCTCGGCAGGCGTCACAGGTAGTAGTCGACTGAAAAGCCATACCTCCGAGTCTCTGAGTCACCCTCTTCTGTCCGCTTCCGCCGCAGGTCTTACAGGTCTCGGGCTGAGTTCCCTTCGCCGCTCCGTTGCCTCCGCAATCGGGACATTTCTGTATCTTGCTGAAATTGACTTCCTTCTTGACTCCGAAAACCGCCTCCTCAAAGGTGATGCTCACCCTTGCCGTAACGTCCTCGCCTCTCGTGGGGGCATTGGCACGTCTTGAGCCACCTCCGCCGAAGCCGAAGCCTCCGCCGAAAATATTTCCGAATATGTCGCCAAAATCAGAGAAATCACCAAAGCCGCCGTATCCGCCTCCCGCACCCGCGGCAGGGTCAAATGCGGCGTGACCGTACTGATCGTACTTAGCTCTCTTGTCGGGGTCGGAAAGCACGTCGTACGCCTCGTTTACCTCCTTGAAGTTTGCCTCGGCGTCCTTATCCCCGGGGTTCATATCGGGGTGATATTTCTTCGCAAGTGCGCGGTACGCTTTTTTTATAGCGGCATCATCAGCGTCCTTGCTGACACCAAGCACCTCATAATAATCTCTTTTTTCTGCCATATATAACTCCCAAACGCCAAAAAAGGCGTTAAATCAATCTGTCGCTATGTATTTTTAAATACACTTTCGGGGTGCCGCAAAAAGCCGCACCCCAAATATTCTCAGAGATCAGTTATTCTCTGTTTTATCCTCGTAGTCGGCGTTGTAGTAAGTGCCGTCAGAGCCGTCAGCTCCTCCCTGCGCTCCCGCGTCAAAGCCTGCGCCGCCCTGTGCACCGCCCTGCTGTGCGTAAAGCTTCTCGGAAAGTGCGTAGAACTCCTTCTCAAGCGCCTCTGTGTCAGCCTTGATAGCCTCGGTATCGCCGCCGCTTACAGTTGTCTTGAGCTTCTCGATAGCTGCCTTTACGCCGTCCTTATCGGAATCGGGAAGCTTGTCGCCGATCTCGCCAAGGGTCTTTTCGCTCTGGAAGATGATCGACTCAGCGCGGTTCTTGACCTCAACCGCTTCCTTCTGCTTCTTGTCCTCGTCAGCGAACTTCTCGGCGTCACGGACTGCCTTCTCGATCTCCTCCTGAGACATATTTGTGGAGGATGTGATCGTGATGTGCTGCTCCTTACCCGTTCCCTTGTCCATAGCCGTAACGTTTACGATACCGTTAGCGTCGATGTCGAAGGTTACCTCGATCTGAGGTACTCCGCGGGGAGCGGCGGGAATTCCGTCAAGAACGAATCTTCCGAGAGTGGTGTTGTACGCAGCCATCTCTCTCTCACCCTGAAGGACGTGGATCTCAACCGAGGTCTGTCCGTCAGCGGCTGTGGAATATACCTGACTCTTCTTTACGGGAATGGTTGTATTTCTGTCGATGATCTTGTTGAATACTCCGCCGAGCGTCTCGATACCGAGAGAAAGGGGAGTTACGTCAAGGAGAAGAAGATCCTTAACGTCGCCGCCGAGAACGCCGCCCTGAATTGCCGCGCCGACTGCTACGCACTCATCGGGGTTGATTCCCTTGAAGGGCTCTTTTCCGATGAACTTCTTAACTGCCTCCTGAACCGCGGGGATTCTTGTCGAACCACCGACGAGGAGCACCTTATCTACCTGAGAAGCGGAGAGACCCGAGTCACGGAGAACCTGCTGTGTGGGACCCATTGTCTTTTCAACGAGATCTGCGGTTATTCTGTCAAACTCAGCTCTTGTGAGAGTTGCGTCAAAGTGGAGAGGTCCGTTTGCGGTAGCGGTGATAAAGGGAAGGTTGATATTGGTACTTGCCATACCCGAAAGCTCGATCTTTGCCTTCTCTGCCGCCTCCTTAAGTCTCTGCATTACCATCTTGTCACCTCTGAGGTCAACGCCGTTCTCTGCCTTGAACTTATCTACCATCCAGTCGATAACTCTCGCGTCGAAGTCGTCACCGCCGAGACGGTTGTTACCCGCTGTAGCAAGAACCTCAAACACGCCGTCGGAGATCTCGAGGAGGGATACGTCAAATGTACCTCCGCCAAGGTCGAATACCATTATCTTCTGGTCTGTTTCCTTATCCATACCGTAAGCGAGAGCGGCAGCGGTAGGCTCGTTGATTATTCTGAGCACCTCAAGTCCCGCGATCTTACCCGCGTCCTTGGTTGCCTGTCTCTGCGCGTCGGAGAAGTATGCGGGAACTGTGATTACAGCCTGAGATACAGGCGCTCCGAGATATGCCTCAGCGTCAGCCTTGAGCTTCTGAAGGATCATTGCGGAGATCTCCTGAGGAGTATATGATTTTCCGTCGATCTCCTTCTTATAGTTTGTACCCATTTCTCTCTTGATACTGCTTACAGTTCTGTCGGGGTTGGTGATAGCCTGACGCTTAGCCACCTGACCTACCATTCTCTCTCCCGACTTAGAGAAAGCGAGAACAGAGGGTGTTGTACGCGCTCCTTCGGGGTTGGGTATTACGATAGGCTCGCCGCCCTCGAATACTGCAACGCAGGAGTTAGTTGTTCCTAAATCTATTCCTATAATTTTTCCCATGATAATTTCCTCCTTTGGGATAGTTTCAAATTTATTTTTGTTTATTGTTTAGCTTATCAGTTCGCAACCTTTACCATTGCGTAGCGGAGCACCTTGTCTCCTTTTATATAGCCCTTCATAAAGACCTCTACGATCTCGGCCTCACCGAAGCTCTCGTCCTCGATGTGCATTACGGCGTTGTGAAGATTGGGATCAAAGGTCTTGCCGAGAGCCTCTATCTCGGTAACGCCCATCTTTGAGAGGACCTCCGAAAAGCTTTTCATTATCATCTCGATACCCTTCGCCATATTTTCTTCTCCGCCCTGCGCGTCCTTAAACTGAAGAGCCCTCTCCATATTATCGAGAATTGGAAGTATCTCTGTCAATGTTTCGGCACTGGCGTCGGCATAAATGCCCGCGCGCTCCTTAGCGCTTCTCTTGCGGTAGTTGTCGTACTCCGCGAAAAGTCTTGTGTATTTGTCGTTCGCCTCGGCAAGCTCATTTTCAGCCGCCTCAAGCTTCTTTTTCAGCTCGGCACATTCGCTCTCAAGCTTCTTTGCCTTTTTCTTAGAGGGCTTTCCCTCTTCCTTTTCCTCGGAAGTCTCGGTCATCTCTGCTTCAGCCTCTGCTTCGGCTAAGGTCTCGGCAGTCTCCTCTACAGTCTCTTCTGTTATTTCCTCGGAAACGGGATTGTTTTTATCCTCCATTGTGTTCACCTCCATTGTGATCTCCTTCCTTCAGCGCTCTCTCCCCTCCGATGATACCCGTGATACTTTCACCGATACCCTCAAGGGTCTCAAGCACCTTCTTATAGTCCATTCTTCTCGGTCCAAGAACTCCGATAACTCCCACCGTTCTTCCGTTCTTCTTGATCGGCTTGAATACCAGCGACGAGTTGTTCATCACCTTGACTGAGCTTTCCGATCCTATCAGTACGTTTATTTCATCTCCCTCCGCTCCCGAAACAAGTTCGAGTATCTCCTCCTGATTTTCAAGAGTGCCAAGCAGATTTCCAAGATGCTCGGTGTCGGCATACTCGGGATAGTCGAGCAGGTGGTTAAGTCCCGAATAGCGGAGCTGACCGCCATCCAGATCGTTCATCACCTCGTAGACCGCCTTTATTGCGGGGCTCACAAGGAAGGAAGCATCTCCCATAGCCCCCTCAAAGTGCATAATTATCGGAAGATTTATCATATCCGCCCCAAGTCCGCAAAGGTTCTCGTTAAAAAGCCCCGCGAGTCTTGAAAGATCCTCCGCGCTGTAGGGCAACGGACTTTTTACCTTCTTGGTCTTTACCATACCGCCCGAGCTTATCATAACCATTACGAAATTGAATTCATCGATCGACACAAGCTCAAACTTTGACATCGTGACCGAGGCGGATTTGGGCTTTATGGCTATACCCGTGTAATTCGTAAGACTTGACGCAAGCTTCGACGCGGTATCGAGTATCTGATCGATCTCCGCCATCTTGACTCTCAGTATCTGATTTATCTGAGCGATATCTCTTGTGGTGTTAGCATACTGCTCTACCAGCGAGTCGACGTAAAATCTGTAGCCAAGCTCACTTGGCACTCTTCCCGCCGAGGTGTGAGGCTGCTCGAGATACCCAAGTGCCTCAAGCTCCGCCATTTCGTTTCTGATAGTAGCCGAGGAGCAGGAAACGAGATTGTTCTGCACTATATATTTTGAACCTACGGGCTCTCCGCCCTCTATGTGAGCCTCAACGACTGCCTTAAGTATCAGCTTCTTTCTCTCACTGAGTCCGCCGTTATATACGCCCATATCATTTCCCTCCTATCTTCAGTATACTATTCCATTATCGGTGGTTTTATCCTTGATTATACCTTTTTGGTTGGATTTTAGCACTCTTTCAAGTCAAGTGCTAAATCACTGATACAAATTTACCACTTTATAAGCCATTTGTCAAGGGTTTTTAAATTATTTTTTGTTAATTATTTATGAACAGTGCTAAAAAAGGACTGTTTTATTCAAATGCGAAGCTCCGCACCGAACAAAACAGTCCAAAAGATCTATTTAGTTTTTCTTATTCTGCCTTATCCTCTGTCTCAGCCTCAGCCTCGGGCTCTGCAACTGCCTCGGGCTCTACCTCAGCCTCTGCCTCAGCCTTGGGCTCTTCCTTATCGGAAAGCATAATATTTACGATAATACCGAGAATGAGAGCGCAAGCGATAGCGGTGATGGTAATTGTATTTTTACCAAGCGCGAAGTTGAGTGTCAGACCGCCGATGCCGCAGATGAGTATTGTAGCAACAACAAAGAGGTTCTTGTTCTGCTCAAGGTCTACCTTCTGAACCATCTTGAGACCCGATACCGCGATAAATCCGTAGAGAGCTATGCAAACACCGCCCATTACGCATGCGGGAATAGAGTTTACAAAAGCTACGAAGGGAGAGAAGAAGGAGATGGCGAGAGCCATGATAGCTGTCGTAAATATAGTTACAACAGAAGCGTTTCTGGTGATAGCGACGCACGCGACCGACTCACCGTAGGTGGTGTTGGGGCATCCTCCAAAGAATGCGCCTGCCATAGAGCCGACACCGTCACCAAGAAGTGTTCTATCAAGTCCGGGATCTTCAAGAAGATCCTTCTCAATGATAGAGGAGATATTCTTGTGGTCAGCGACGTGCTCTGCAAATACAACGAACGCAACGGGAACGTAAGCCGCAATAAGTGTTACTATGTACTCAGCTGTGATATCCTTGAGTCCCTTGAACGCTGTTATGAAGGTAAAGTCGGGAACTTCAATGAAAGTCTTAAGACCAACGCCGCCCTCAACAAGTGCCTTGAAGAAGCCGAAGTCGATAATCATAAACGCGGGGTTGTCTGCTATTGTACCGATAATTGTGAATACAGCCGCAACCGCGTATCCCGCCAAAATACCTATAATGAAAGGAATGAGCCTTATCATCTTCTTTCCATAGGTAGAAGCAAAAACTGTTACGAAGAGGGTAACGATACCGCAAAAAACACAAAGGAGAGGACTTGCCACAGAAACGTAAGAGGTCTCTATTTCGGGAGCGCTAAACATCCCGTTCGCCAAGGTCTGTGTTACTGTTGTTACGGGAGTTGTGATATCACCGTTCTGGAGGTCTCCGATAGCGTTACCTGCAAGAGAGAGACCGATGATAGCGACTGTAGGACCGATAACAACGGGGGGCATAAGCTTGTTGAGCCAATTAACACCCGCAACCTTTATTATCAAAGCGATAATAACGTAAACGAGTCCCGCGAATACCGCGCCGAGGATAAGTCCCATATAGCCCGCAGCCATAGATGCCGCGCCGCCGAACGCCGAGAACATCGAGCCGATGAAGGCAAAGGACGAGCCGAGGAATACAGGGCTTTTGAATTTAGTGAAGCAAAGGTAAACAAGAGTTCCGATACCTGCGCCGAAAAGCGCCGCTACACTGCTCATATCGTTTCCGATTATTACGGGAACGACGAGAGTTGCCGCCATAATGGCGAGGAGCTGCTGAATGGCAAACACGAGTGTCTGACCAAACTTGGGTTTGTCTTTGATGTCGTAGATAAGTTTCATACTTTCCTCCGTTTTTATTTTCCGTCCGATTTTCAGAGGTATCAAAAGAGAAAACGCCCCCGAAATGAAAAACATCTCGGCAGCGCGCACAAAATCGGGCGGACACCTCCGCCTGTTTATTTCTGTCTCGAATTTCAAACGCACCTGCCGTTCTGTCGGACAACCTTTTTCGACATTTATTATAGCACACAAATTTCCTTTTGTAAATAGTTTTTTTATATTTATAACAAATTTTATTTACAATTTTCTTCTCCGAGAAATTCACTCACTTTATCAAAACAAGCATATTCCGCGCAAAAAGCTGAAATAATACTGTAAAAAGAAAAAATTTCACTCGCCCATCGGGCAAGGAGGTATTTTATGAAAAGAAAGATATTAGCACTCACCCTCTGCTTTTTGCTTTCGGCAGTTTCGCTGGTCTCCTGTAAAAAGAGCGACAGCGCCGACGTTCACGTTTTTTATTACACCTACAGCGACACCTATATCTCGGGTGTGAGAAGCTCTCTCGACTCCGCTCTCTCGGATATGGAGATATCCTATCAGGATCACGACGGCGCGGGTAACCAAACTACCCAGACCGAGCAGATCCAGACCGCTATCACAAAGGGAGCGAAGGCGATCGTGGTCAATATCGTCAACACCGGCTCTGACGACGCCGCGAACGGCATCGTTTCTATGGCGAAGAACGCGGGAATTCCCGTCATCTTCTTCAACAGAGAGGTATCCGACTCTGTCATAACCAGCTACGACAAATGCGCCTTTGTGGGAACGAAGGCAGAGGAGGCGGGTATCCTCCAAGGACAGATGATAGGTGAATATGTGAGAGACAACTTCGCGTCGGTCGACATCAACGGCGACGGAGAGATCTCCTATATCCTTTTCAAGGGTGAGGAGGGCAACAACGAGGCTATCTACAGAACTCAATACAGCGTTGAGGAGGCGAATAAGATCCTCACCGCCGCGGGAAAGAAGCCCCTTAAATTTTATGACGGAAGCAACCCGAACAAATATCTTGTGGACAGAAACGGACAGTGGTCGGCATCGGCCGCCAACGAATATATGACAACGGCTCTCACCTCATATAGCGAAAAGCACGGAAATATGATCGAGCTTGTGATCTGCAACAACGACGGTATGGCGCAGGGTGCGATCTCGGCGCTGAATTCGGCGGGCTACAACCTCGGCGAGGGCTCGAGAATGATCCCTGTCTTCGGAGTCGACGCCACAGATGCCGCAAAGGATCTGATAGAAAACAAAAAGATGACGGGAACGATCAAGCAGGATGCCGAAGGTATGGCGAAGGCGATCTCAAAGCTTGTGAAGAACGTTCTCGACGGCAAGGATTCCCTGCTCCACGGAATGAGCGAGTACAAGGTCGACGACACAGTCTCCAAGATCCGTATCGCCTACTCAAAATACCTCGGAGAGGAGAAATGATCCCCGAGGTGACCTATGTCGGAAAAATTATTGCTTGAAATGGTAGATATATGCAAGTCCTTCCCGGGTGTAAAAGCCCTTGACAAGGTGTCATTTAAGCTTCGCCGCGGCACTGTTCACGCCCTTATGGGCGAGAACGGCGCGGGAAAGTCAACACTTATGAAATGTCTTTTCGGCATCTATTCCAAGGACTCGGGAAGGATACTCCTGAACGGCGAGGAGGTCAGCTTCAAGAACCCTAAGGATGCTCTTGTACACGGGGTGGCGATGGTGCATCAGGAGCTGAATCAGGCGCTGAAGAGAAACGTTTCGGACAACGTGTGGCTCGGGCGCTACCCAAAGGATCTTGGCTTTGTCGTATCCGAGCGGCAGATGCACAGAGAGACGAAAAAGCTCCTTTCCGAGCTTGGCATATCCACCGACCCAAAGACGGTCATGAGCAGAATGTCGGTGGCTGAACGGCAGATGGTGGAGATCGCCAAGGCGGTATCATACAATGCCGAAATAATAGTTCTCGACGAGCCCACCTCCTCTCTCACCGAGCAGGAGGTCGAGCATCTTTTCAAAATAATCGATATGCTGAAGGCACGGGGCTGCGGAATAATCTATATCTCCCACAAGATGGAGGAGATCCTCCGCATATCAGACGATATCACCGTTATGCGAGACGGCACTCACATAGTGACAAAGCCCGCGGATCAGCTCACTATGGACGGTATTATAAAATATATGGTAGGAAGAGAGCTGACGAGCAGATTTCCCGAAAGGGAGAACACCCCCGCCGAGGTAGTGCTGAGCGTGAAGGAGCTCTCCTCACGCCACAACCACGTAAAGGAGGTAAGCTTTGAGCTCCGTCGGGGAGAGATCCTCGGCTTTGCGGGGCTTGCGGGAGCGGGGCGAACCGAGCTTATCGAAAATATCTTCGGAATATCCGAGCGAAGCGGCGGCGAGATCTATCTCCACGGAAAAAGGATCAGAAACAAAAACCCCCGTGAGGCGATAAGAAACGGCTTCGCTCTGCTCACCGAGGAAAGACGCGCCACGGGCATATTCGGAATACTGAATATCTGCGAGAACACCACCGTCGCGGGACTCAAAAAATACAAGGGACTTTTAGGAATATCCGACAAGGAAAGAAAACGTGACACCCGCTGGGCAATAGACGCGATGAAGATCAAGACCCCCTCCATGAAGACTCAGATACGGACTCTGTCGGGCGGAAATCAACAAAAGGTCATTCTCGGAAGATGGCTTCTGACCGAGCCGGAGATACTGATGCTCGACGAGCCCACAAGGGGCATAGACGTCGGCGCGAAATATGAAATATATCAGCTGATCTGCGATCTCGCCAAAAGGGGAAAATCGATAATCGTCCTCTCAAGTGAGCTTCCCGAGCTACTCGGACTCTGCGACAGGATCTGCGTTATGTCGGGAGGCAGACTTACGGGGGAGCTTGACTCGACCGAAGCCACTCAGGAAAAGATCATGACCCTCGCCGCAAAAAACCTATAACTGAAAGGTATATCAAAATGTCATTTATCGAAAAATACAAAGCAAAAGACAAGGCAGAGCGCGCCGTGGCGCGGAAGGAATTTCTTATCAACAATTCTCTTTATATCTTCCTTGCCGCCGCTGTCGTCATAATACAGCTCATAAGCCCCCATTTTCTTTCCGCTCCGTCGATCGTCAACATCATTTCCCTCTCGGCGGCAAACCTGCCTATAGCCCTTGGAATCGCGGGGGCGATAATCCTCACGGGAACAGACCTCTCGGCGGGTAGGATCGTGGGACTTGTGGCGTGTATCTCCGCCTCACTGCTTCAGGCAACGGGATACCCGAACAAAATGTTCCCTGCCCTCGGTACTCTCCCCCTCCCCGTGGTATTTCTCATTGCCATTACCATAGGCGGTATCGTGGGACTTATCAACGGCTTTTGCACCGCCCGTTTCAATCTTCACCCTTTTATCGTCACCCTTTCCACACAGCTGATAGTCTACGGCGCTCTCCTCATCTACCTTATGAGCGGCAGCAACAACGGACAGTCGATATCGGGACTTGACTCCTCCTACACCTCGTTTATAAACGGAAGCTTTCTCTCCTTTGGCAAAACGCCGATCCCGAACTACGTCTGGTACGCCCTTGTGATAACCGCCATAATGTGGTTTATATGGAACAAGACCGCTTTTGGAAAGAATATGTTCGCTGTCGGCTCAAACCCCGAAGCGGCAAACGTGTCGGGAGTCAACGTCAAGCGGATAATCACCCTCGTTTTTATGCTTGCGGGAATTATGTACGGCATCACGGGATTTATCGAGGCGGCGAGAATAGGCTCGAACTCGGCGGCTACAGGACTCAATTACGAGCTTGACGCCATTGCCGCCTGCGTGATCGGCGGTGTCTCCTTTGTGGGAGGCATCGGAAAGATACGGGGAGTCATTCTCGGTGTCGTGCTTCTGAGGCTTATATTTGTGGGTCTGACCTTCCTCAGTATCGACGCCAATATGCAATATATCATCAAGGGTCTGATAATCCTTGTGGCGTGTGCCATAGATATGCGGAAATATCTTGTGAGAAGGTAGGAAATAAAATGGAAGAAAAGAACGTTTTCAAAAGCGCGTCGAAAAGGATCTCGATAAGACTCCTCGACTCAATAATCATTCTCGGAATTCTCGCTATGGCGCTTCTTATTCCCTATCTCGCCTACAAGGGCGGATTTTCCTTTGACAGATCCAAAGAGCCGTCAAGCGCCGAGGAGATACTTTAAAAGAAAAGAACTTATGAGATCGAGCCTGTTTGGGCTGCTCATAAGTTCTTTTTATATACTCAGACCGAAAATTCCGTCCTCGCGATGATGTGATCCTGATATGCGGGGTCGAGCTCCGCGAAATATCCGCTCCAGCCCCAAACGCGAACGATGAGGTGGGGATCTCTCTCGGGGTGCTCCTTAGCCGCGAGAAGCCGCTCACGGTTCACCGCGTTCAGCTGAAGCTGATGACCTCCGAGATGGATAAACGCCTTCACAAGCTGAGCCACCTTTTTTTCTCCCTCCTCGTTGCGGAATACCGTATCGTGAAGCTCGAGGGTGAGCGGTCCGCCGTTGGCTATCCTTTTAAGATCAAATTTTGTGAAGGACTGTATTACCGAGAGAGGTCCGCCCACTCTCGCGTTAAGCGAGGGAGAGAAGCTACAGGCATACGGCTCCCCTGCCCTTCTTCCGTCGGCTGTCGCTCCGCAATTTTTTCCGAGCCTTATATATTCGAGGGCGCTTCCCGTACCCGCTCTCCATATGCCTCCGAAAAAGTGATTTGGCTTTCCCGAAAGCGCCGTGGCAAAGCTGTCCATCAGCTCACAGGAGATAGCGTTCGTATCGTCGTCGTTGCAGCCGAGCTTCGGACAATCGAGAAGTCGGTTGCGTAGATCGGCATATCCCTCGAAATCGGCGTCAAGAGCCGAAAGCAATTCCTTTCCCGAGACTCTCTTCTCGTCAAAAACAAGTCGCTTTACTGCCGCGAGAGCGTCGGTAGCGTCCGATATTCCCACTCCGTGACAGCCGTAATTATTATATTTTGCGCCGCCCCTCGTAATGTCCAAGCCCTTCTCGATACAGCCGTCAACAAAGACCGACAAAAAGTTATACTGCTCCTCGGTATCCTCGGTAGCCACAAGAGGAGAGCGCTTCATTCTCACCTCGTCACACTCATACGATATCTCGGCACGTACCCTCTTCATAAGCTCCTCAAAGCTGTCGCAGGAGGTAAGCTCATTGTGTATCGCTCTGTTGACTACCGCGGGAAAATCAAAACCGAATTTGTTCGGCACGTCAAAGGCACAGCTCGGAACTATAAACTCCCAGCAGGCGGCAACGGTGTAATCAAGGGCGTCCTTCTCCTCATAGCCGTGGGAGAGAAGGAACGGCACTGCAACGTCGTCGTTACAGTACTGAGGAAAACCAAGTCCTTTTTTTGTCAGGGTCGTTCCGAGCTCGTATATCGAGTCGGGAGTTTTTGAGGAAACCCTCATATTTATCTTCGGGTCGATAAGACAAAGCTCACGGGATGCCGCAATAACGGCAAATGAAAGCTCGTTATACATCGACTCACCCTCGGCGTTATAACCACCGAGGACTATACTCTGTCCGTTATCCCCCTTCTGCACCCCGAAATAGAGGTCTGAATCGGTGTTGAGCGCGATAAAGAAGAGCTCGAGAGTCTCAAAAAGCTCCTCCTCGCCGACCCCTCTTTCAAGATCTCTTTTATAATAGGGATAGGCATACTGATCGAATCTGCCGAGGGTTATATGGTCGCAGTTTCCGCACCTAAGGACAAAGATCATTATTTTTATAAGAAGGCATACCTCATAAAAGCTCTCTGCCCCCTGCCTTGGCATCCTCTCAAGAGCTGAAGCAAGTCTTTCGTTACCCAAAGCTCTCGCGTGATCCCGATATCTGTCGGAAAATTCGCAGACGGCAAGTGCGAGTTCTTTCATTGAAAGGAGAAATTCGCTTCGGTCGTCATAGGTTGAAAAAGACTCGAGAGCCTTGTCTATATCCGAAACAAGTCCATCAAAGCCCCTCTCGAGAATTCGGGAATAATTCGGGGTAATATTTCCGATCCCGCCTCTTTTCTTCTTTCCGCTTTTGAGATCATAATATATCGGCACGTTGACTACAGTTCTGTTGAAGCCGAAAATATCTCCCTCGGGAATACAGGGGCGCTCAGCCTCAAGCATTGCCAGAAGCATCTTCGGCTTTCTGAGCCTTTGGGGAGTATCCCGAAGCGCCTCGGTCATATCAAAGGGGATATCCTCCCCTCTGTTTTTCTTATTCTCACCTCTCAAAAAGGCTTCAAGGGCTGTCTTTACCTTATCTGTCATAATATCTTCACCTCAATACCGTATTTTTTGAAAATTTCAAGCCTCGGCGACGGCTCTGCCTCACAAGGGAAATCCACTCGGTAGCTCCTTCCGAGTGAGGGGTACTTCCCCCCCGCCATCTTATTGTAGGGCAGAAGCTCGACATATCTCACCCCAAGCTCATTCATAAAACTCGCTGTGGCTGTGATATTCTCCTCGGTATCATTCACCGATGGAATGAGCGGAATTCTTGTGACGAATTCAACACCGCTCCTCACAAGGGAGCGATAATTTTCGAGTATCAACTCATTTGATACCCCCGTATATCTTCTGTGCAGCTCGGGATCGATAAGCTTCAGGTCGTAAAGCACAAGGTCACACTCGGAAAGAACTCGTGCGAACAGCTCTCCCTCGCAATATCCGCAGGTCTGGAGCGCTCTGCTCGTCTTTCCGCGAAGGAGGGTCAGCGCCTCAAGGAGAAAGTCCGACTGCATAAGCGGCTCTCCGCCCGAGAAGGTGATCCCTCCTCCGCTCAGGTTCAGTATGGCAATATTTTTATCTAATTTCGCGACGAGCTCGGCTGCTGTGATATCCTCGCCGCATACTCTTATAAGCCTTCGGGGGCAGACGCCGATGCTCTCTGCTGTAAGGCTCGGAACTCCCACAGCGAGTCTTCCCGCCTCAAGACAAGCGCCGCACCCGAGACAGCTGCCAAAAGAGCGCATTATCTCACACTCACTTCTCTGTCCTTCGGGGTTATGACACCACTGACACCTCAGCGGACAGCCCTTGAGAAAGACGGTACATCTTATTCCCCGTCCGTCGTAGGTGGAAAACTCCTCTATCGAAAAGATCCTTCCCAAAAAAGCACCCCCTTTTTTAATATTATAAAATTTTACTATTGCAATAAAAAGAAAAATGTTATACAATAATAGCAAGATATTATCTTTTCAGAGGGTAGCTATGATAAAGCATCAAAAGGACAACTCCAAGAGCAATTATAATTATAACGCCTATACCTACGTAAATCACGGGTGGCAGCCTCACTTTCACAAGAACTTTGAGCTGATCTTTATTCTCGACGGAGAGCTTCGTCTCACCGTCAACGGCGAAAGCTCAATTATGTCCGAGGGAGAGCTTGCGCTGATACTGCCGAATCAAATACATTTTTTTGAGCCCAATGGGCGCTCGAATATATGGGTGGCGGTCTTTTCCGAGCAATTCGTTTCCTACTTCGCGAGACAGACCGAGGGACTTGAGGGAGAGCGGTCGGTATTCCGCTGTGACGATGCCACACTCGAGTTTATAAAGGAAAAACTGATCTTTGCCGACTCCTCTCTCATTATGAAGAAAGCCTGTCTTTACACCGTCTGCGACAGATTTCTCGCCTCTGTGGCACTGCACCCGAGGAAACGCGGAAACGACGATCTTGTCTGCCATATTCTCGACTACGTCTCGGAGCACTTTACCGAGCCCTTGACCCTCTCCTCGGTAGCTAAGGAGCTGGGATACGAATATCACTATCTCTCGAGAGTCCTCGGCAAGGGATACGGGATCAACTTCTCGGGTCTTGTGAACGAATACAGAGTCGACCGCGCCATAAGCCTTCTTGAGTCCACCGACAAGCCGATCACCGACATCGCCCTTGAAAGCGGATTTCAAAGCATACGCAATTTCAACCACGTTTTCCGCGCAGTTACGGGCACGACCCCAAAATCCTACATCAAGGGCTGAATAATTCAACGCAGAACCAAACCGAACATAAAAAAGACCGCTCCTTCCATCACATTTGACGGAAAAAAGCGATCTTTTTTGTGTTTTATTATCTACTACCAGCCTCTTTTACTCAACTGTCTCTATTATGTTCTTTATCGCGCTGTAAAGCCTATCGGCATAAACGCAGAAGCCGAGATCGTTGGGGTGGAGGAATTTATCGGAATAAAACTCGGGGTAATGAGGTGTGAGATCCCAGCCCTCTATAAAATAAACGTTGTCGAGCTTATCGGTGACCTTTCGGATATAATTGCTTATCTCGCAGAACGCGCCGCATTTTGAGGGTGTCTCGATACGGTCTCTCCATATAGGCGCAATGGCAAATATCTTCGCTTCGGGATAGAGTGCCGAAAGTCTCTCGTAAAACTCCTTGCAATCATTCTCAAAGGTCTCGAGGGAGGATTTCGTCCAGTCGTTCGTTCCGTAGGCTACCGTTATGTATTTCGCGTCGCACTCGGGATCGGTCTCAAGGAATTTGGGGAAGAATCTCTCTCCGCCTATTCCCTTGTTGTAAGCCTCAACACCAAGCTTATCCGCAAGCTGTGAAGCGTAGGAAAGGGAGGGGTAAGTAGCATCGTAGCCGTGGGTGATCGAGTCGCCTATGCTTATCATCTTGGGTCTTCTCGGAAGTCCGTTTACATAACTCGCGCCCGAGACCTCGACATCCTTAAGTGTCGCCTGAGAGCTCCAGGGGAAATAAAGGACCACCGTTTTCTCTCCCGCATCGCCGAAAGGAAGAACGTAATCGAAGGAATCCTCTCCCGAATAAACACCGCCTATATGCTGACACATATTTCCGTTCACATAGAGATCGAAATTAAAGAACTTCCTCGATGAGCTGCTCTTCAGATGAGCGCTGAAGCGAAGCTCATCGCCGTCGGTAACAAACTCAAGGCGAACCCCCGCCGTAGCGTAGGTCTTTTTTATATAGTCGACACTCCTTGTGAATTTCTCATATATCTCCATCTGCGCGTCTGTAAATCTGTGAAAATGGAAATATCCGTCCTCCTCAAATACCTTCGCTGCGCCAACGGCGATCTCTCTTATCTTTTTAACATCAAGCTTCATTTTTTATTTCCTTTCAAAGTCATTTATTTTTCAAGCGCCGAAAGAGCTATCATTTCGCAAAGGTCGTCATATCCTATTCCGACCGCCGCCGCTTCCTGAGGGAAAAGGCTTGTGGGGGTCATACCCGGGAGGGTATTCGCCTCAAGACACCAGCATTCTCCCTCACTATCGAGTATAAAATCAAATCTCGAATAGCAAGAGAGCCGCAGAGCGTCAAACGCCGCAAGGGTCGCCGCCGAGACCTTTTCGAGGGCGGCTTGGTCGATCTCCGCGGGGCAGATCTCGACAGTCGCACCCTTCTGATATTTGTTTTTGTAATCGTAAAATCCGCGCTTGGGGATTATCTCCACAGGCGGAAGCACCCGACCGTTCAGTATTCCGCAGGTCAGCTCCCTTCCCTTTATCATCTTCTCAACGAGAAGCTTATCCTCAAATTCGCCCGACGCCGAGATAGCTTCGACCAGCTCCGCTCTGTCATTCACGATCGAAACACCGACGCTTGACCCGCCCGACACGGGCTTGACAACGCAGGGGTATCCGATCTCACGCTCTATCTCGTCAATATCGTATCGGTTCACCGAGGCGTAGGTCCAGGGAGGCGTCATGACCCCCGCGTCCCGCATCATTCTCTTGGCAATATCCTTATCCATAGCGAGAAGACTTCCCACGTATCCCGAGCCCGTATATTTTATTCCGAAATTGTCAAGTGTCGCCTGAAGCTGACCGTTCTCGCCCATCGCTCCGTGGAGGGCAATATATACGGCATCGGCGGCACGGCAGAGCTCAAGCACGTTCCTTCCGATAAGCTCCTCGCCGCCTCTCTCAGCCTTCAGCGCCTTAAGGTCGGGAACGTTCTCGGACACCGTAAACGACTCGGTCTGCTCCGAGGTGAACAGATCGAGCGGATCTCCCTCAAGCTCACAGCCAAGGTAGACGTCAAGCATCAGAACCCGATGTCCCTTTCTCCTCAGCGCCGCGGAAATGAGACTTCCTGAGGAAAGAGAAACGTTCCTCTCGGTGGAATAACCACCCGCAAGTACCAATATATTCAAAGCTGCTTCTCCTTTTCTTCTTTTACTGTCATTATATGCAAGACATAACGCCGCCGCCCCTTATGCAGATCTTTTGTTTTCGGGGCGAAGGAGCGCCACGCGGTCATTTCCGCCGTAATCCTTGAAGATCTCGCAGGAATAGCCCTTTTCGTGTGCCAAAAGTGCCACGGCGTCCGCCTGATCGTATCCGATCTCAAAGAGCATTCCTCCGCCGAGGCGCAGATATTTTCCGTAATTCGATATGATCGCCGAATAAAATTTGAGTCCGTCAGCTCCTCCGTCAAGGGCGGCTCTCGGCTCGAAGGAAAGCTCCTCCTCAAGCCCGTCAAGGTCACCGCTTGCTATGTACGGCGGATTTGAGATTATAAAATCAAAGTCTCCAAGCTCCTCCATAAACGAGGGCTCAAGGACGTCGGCAACGAGAAATCCAAGTCGGTCGCCAACTCCGTTCTGCTCGGCATTCTCCCCCGCGATCTCGACCGTCTCGGGGAAAAGATCCACCGCCACCGCGTGGCAATCACCTCTTGCCGCAAGGGTCGAGACGGCAACACAGCCGCTTCCCGTGCAGAGATCGATAAATCTCGCCTTTTCGGGCAGAAGACTCACAGCCTTCTCCACAAGCACCTCGGTGTCCTGCCTCGGGATCAGAGTGTGCTCGTTGACTCTGTAGCTCTCGTGGCAGAATTCCCAAATTCCGAGGATATATTGAAGGGGGTAATGAGAGCAGCGCTTTATCACCGCCGCGTCGAGCTCGTCCGACACGAAATCCTCATTTGAGCGCTTGAAAAGCTCGACCTTGCTGATGTCGCAAAATCTGCATATCAGCATCGCCGCCTCTGCTCTGTTATTTTCAATTTCCGCCTCGGCAAGCAGATTACAAATCTCACTGTACGTCATATCTTCCTCTTACAAACCGTATTTTTTGCATATATGGATATTATAACAGATTTTCCCCGCAAAATAAAGCGTTTTATGAAATTTTTCTCTTTTTTTATTAAAAAAGAAAATTTACAAATTTTTATTTAAAAACACTATTGCAATTTTGAAAAAATGTGTTATACTATACTTGTATATTGAAATTTTTATTCAGGAGGATATAAATATGAATTTCTTTAACAAGAAGAAGACAAACTACGGCAAGATCATTGCTATCACACTCGCTGCTGTCGCAGGCGTTTGCGCAGTTGCTTTTGTTGTTTACAAGCTCATTAAGAAGTACACTGAGGATCTCGTTTACGATTGTGACGATCTCCTTGATGAGTGCGATGAGTGCGATATCGCGATCGAAGACGCTGAGGAAGAGGTTGAGGCTGAGGCTGAGGTAGTTGAGGCTGAGTAATAGCTTTTCCTTCGACGGTTGACCGTCGGCAAGAAGGGGTGGGGCAATGAAAATTTGCTTCACCCCATTCGTTTTACAGGAGATTATATATGAAGATATTTGACACGATCGCCGCCGTCAGCACCCCTCGCGGCAAGGGCGGAGTGGCGGTGATAAGGATCTCGGGAGCTGAAGCGCTTGAGATAGCCTCAAGGGTCTTTCTGCCGCGCTGCGGAAAATCACTTTCCGAGATAGAGCCGAGCCGAGCCGTTTACGGCGACATTATTGATTATTCAGCAACGGAGAGCGGTGAGCCGATCGATGACGGACTTGCGGTGACCTTCAGAGCTCCCCGCTCCTTTACGGGAGAGGATACCGTAGAGATAAGCTGTCACGGCGGCGCGCTGATAACGAAATGTGTTCTCTCCTCTGTCCTTTCGGCAGGCGCGAGAGCCGCCGAGGCGGGAGAGTTCACAAGAAGAGCCTTTCTCAACGGAAAAATGAGGCTGAACGAAGCCGAGGCGCTGGGCGACCTTCTTGACGCCGAAAGCACCGAGCAGATCCGCCTCGCAAGAGGAGGAATGAAGGGTCTTCTGACCGAAAAGACCTCGTCTATATACGACGGACTCTGCGCTATGCTCAGCAGTATTTACGCCAGAATAGATTTCCCCGACGAGGATCTTTCAGAGATGACCGAGGGAGAGATGCGCGAGACACTTGAAGCGCTACTTGGAAGAACCGAAGCGCTGGCGTCCACCTACCGAACGGGAAAAGCCATAAACGACGGCATAAGAACGGCGATCTGCGGCAGGACCAACGCGGGGAAAAGCTCGGTATATAACCGACTTGCGGGTGAGGACGCCGCTATAGTCACCGACATTGAGGGTACGACCCGAGACCTACTCAGAGAGACGGTGACACTCGGCAAGACCCTTCTCCGCATCTGTGACACCGCGGGGCTCAGAGCTACCGACAACACGGTGGAGAGCATAGGCATTGAAAGAGCGATAGCCGAAATAGAGGCGTCTGAGCTGATACTTGCCGTTTTCGACAGGTCAAAGGAGCTCTCCGCGGACGATATGAGCCTTATTCACAGACTATCTGCCCTCGACACCCCCGTTATCGCCCTGCTCAACAAGTCCGACCTTGCACCGACCGCCGACGAGGCTCTGTTGAGGAACAGCTTCAAGCACACGGTGGAAATAAGCGCCAAGGACGGCGAAGGATTTGACAGACTTGCATCACTTATTGATTCCCTCTTTATAGACGGAGACATCGACCTTTCAAAAGACGCCGTGGTTGCCGACGCAAGGCAGTTTGCGGCACTGAGGAAGGCGGCGGATTCGCTCCGCTCGGCGCTGACCGCCCTTTGTGACGGGGTATCTCTCGACCTTATATGTATCGACGTGGAGGTAGCTATGCAGGCGCTCTCCGACCTTGAGGGCCGCGACATCAGCGAGGAGATAGTCTCGGAAATATTCTCAAAATTCTGCGTGGGTAAATAACATAATATAAAAATCGGGTTCAGCTCCTCGGAGCTGAACCCTGTGTTTTTACTTGATATTATCAAGATGTAAAATATACCTTTTCACGCCAAACAAATCTCAGGATTCTCTTATCGATACAATAAGCTCTTTTTCTGAATTTGCCCCAATCGATGCGAGTTTCGAAGAACCGTCCTCGTAGATATAGCAAATATAATATCGAACTCCTAAGCTTGTTGTATCGATAAGAG
>SVSX01000011.1 GCA_015064085.1 Oscillospiraceae bacterium
CAGTGCGAACGAGAGCATCGGAAAGCACCGTTTTCGGACTAAAAAACACCAAAAAGTCAACAAAAGTAGTCAAAAAACGATGGCGTATTTGTTCGGGACGTAGAAGTCGCAAGTTCGAATCTTGTCACCTCGACCAAAATCAGAAAAGGAAGGCTCGTCCTTCCTTTTTTGATTTTCAATTGAAGTTTATTGATTTGAACTTCGCAAAAGTACGCACCGCGTACTTATTGCTGCTTTGCGCTAAACCAAACATTGACTTTTAGCTAAATCTCGGCGCAAAGCTAAGTTCTTGAATCTTGTCACCTCTATGAACACTTGTACCATCAAATTCAAGTTGGTTTGCGAAGCAAACGCAAGTTCGCATACCCCGCCCGAAGATCGACAAGCTCGCTTGTCAGGCGTAGGGCGTGGGTATCACGGAGCGAAGCGGTGTTACCTTGTCACCTCGACCATCGAATCAAAAAAGAGAGGCATCGCCTCTCTTTTTTGATTTGATAGTGGGTACTCAAATTCAAGTTGGTTTGCGAAGCAAACGCAAGTTCGCATACCCCGCCCGAAGATCGACAAGCTCGCTTGTCAGGCGTAGGGCGTGGGTATCACGGAGTGAAGCGGTGTTACCTTGTTACGTCCTTCATTGAAAAATTACTTTGATTGGGTAAAATGATATAGAAATAGAGCCTTTTTGGAAAAAATATAGCTATTTTGTTAAAAATCCTTGCAAATCAAAAACAGGTATGATATAATGAAAACGTAAATTTTTTGAAAGGAAGTAAGACTTATGAAAAAATTCTTATCCATCTTCTTGGCGCTGACAACAATCCTGTTTGCAGGATCTTTGGTCTCTTGTAGCGAGTCCGATCAGAATACAGATAACACAGCAACTACTACAAATTCTACCGAAGGTGAAAGCGTAACAACAACACAGACTGAAGCACAGACAACCGTTGCCACAACGACAGCTAAGGCGGATGGCGGAGATAAGGTCTCGCTTGACGGAAAACGAGTAATATTCATAGGCAATTCCCATACATATTACGGAAAGACGGTTATCAGCAAAAAAAGCACCGAGCAGTCGGCAAGAATTAACGACAAGGGTATGTTTTATCATCTTTGCCGTCTCAATGATATGGAGGTTTCGGTCACAAACTGGACCTTTGCGTCACACAATCTTTCTGACACCTTCGCTAAGGGAACGTGTACAAAATGCGACGGTAACGTAAATCACAGAAATGACCTTACAGACAAAAATTACGACTACGTTATAATTCAGGAGGGAAGTGCCTCGTCAACTCCAGAGTATTTTAAGGCTATATTTAAGCAGGTATATGAATTCTTCAAGGAGGCAAATCCCGACGTCAAGTTTATTCTGACTTTGTCCACGAGAGCGGTTGAAAATAGTTATCAATGGCTTCCCGCCGTTGATGAGCTCAAGGAAAGCCACGGGTTGATCGTTGCGGATCTTGGAAATATGGTTTGGGATATTGTCGGCGGAAAGGAACAAGTTCCCGGCGCTACTCTCAGCTACAACAAAAACAGCTTTATCATCTGCAAATCGGCATCCGACGGTTACCATCCAAATCTGCTTACGGGATATCTAACGTCGCTCTTCATATTTTCCGCTATCACGGGTGAGAGCGCAGTCGGTCAGCCCTATTCCTTTGCAATAGACGCAAGTGTAAATTCAGGATTTAATCCTACCTCTTTCAAATCGAGTTATTACACATACCAAAATCCCACGACCAATTTCGATCTTATATTGAAGTCCGAAGCCGATATGAAGGGATTGCAGCAGCTTGTTGACAAGTATTTGGAGAGTCAGAACGTAAAAGCCAACTAAAACGGCAATTCAGGGGAAATTATGAATTAGCTTTATGCGGTTCGTGAGCGCATAATAATCACAGCGTGTGAGCAGCAGAAATATCCATTATAATAGAAAACAGAGCAAGAATTTTATTCTTGCTCTGTTTCTTTATGTGATTGGTTGTAGAGCTTTTAGCCGAGGGCGACCATACTGAAGACCAGCGCGAAGAGCGCGACGGTTTCGCAAAGTCCGACAACGGTTATGTACTGCGAGAAGCCCTTGCCTGTTTCAGCCAGCGCGTCCGCGCCTGCCGCACCCGCTTTTCCCTGATAAACAGCCGAAAGCGCCATTGCGATGCCTGATGCGATGCCGAGACCGAAGAGGAAGGCAGGGTCTGCCGCAGAGCCCTTCATCTGCTGCATAAGAAGGAAGCCGTAGATGGTCTGTGTGAGAGGCGCACCTGCAAAAACCGTGAGAATAAAGGGCGCTGCCTTATTATTCATATAGCATTTTTTCCACGCGCCGATCGATGCCTGACCCGCGATACCGATACCGATAGCCGAGCCGAGGGCGGCAATGCCCATTACCAATGCTGTTCCCAATGATCCTAAATTCATAATGATTCTCCTTTTAATCAATTAATCAATTTGTTCTTTAAACGGTTTAAATTTATGTCCACTCCACGACATATCCAAATGCGAGGAGAATTCGAGGGTGTTAAGTCTGATTCCGTGAACGATGACAGACAGAACGTTCAAGATCATATTCAGTCCGTGTCCGAACACCAGAAGGACGATGGCGAGTATCATAAACATAAAGTTGCCAAGCAGCGGTCCTGCCAGCTCGTTTACCGTTGCGGAAATTGCCGCGCCCGCAAGTCCGACCGCCCAAAGGCGTATATAGGAAACGATATCCGAGAATACGTTTACGACACCGAGCAGCACCGACACAATGTTCTTGCAGCTTGAAAGGACAGATCTTAAAACACTGCCCTCATAGTTTGAAAATACAAAGCTGAGGCAGAAGCCGACAGCGATAAGCGCTATGGCGACTATTCCGATCGGTATTCCTCCGAGCACAAGACCGAAGCTGAATACCTCGGCGTTTACAACAAGGCTGAGCACAAGGTAATAGATACCGATGAGCTGTAAGCCCGAGCCAACGTCTCCGAGCAGCTTTACCGATCTTATGTTTCGAATCGTTCCCTTGACGTGAGCTACAAGGAGCTGAACAAGTGCGAGGGTGAAGCAGAAGATCTGCAGATTCTGCGCGGTGGTAAGCCCGACTCCCTCGGGAGTCCAGGGAAGAGTCCAGAGCTTATCGGCATAGACGTTTGATATTACTGGGATCGACAGCGCCTTCAGCCACTCGGGGAGCTTGTCGGGCGAAAGTCCGAACCAAGTGCAGGTGAGCGTACCCCAAAGGACTGTTGAGAGTCCGAAAAGTCCCACGAGCAGTATAGTCGGCGGAACGGCTTTTTTGGAGACGAGCGCCTTGACGATCGGTACTGCCGCAACGGCAGATATCAGAAGACCGTAGCCTCCGTCGCCGAAGATTATTCCGAAGAATATGAGTATAAACATCAAGAACCAAGAGGAGATGTCGTACTCAAAGTATCCCGGTACTGTTCCGAGAAAGTCGGTGAGGGGATAAATAAGGCTGACGAATTTGTTGTTTTTAAGCTTGGTGGGTACGTTGTCCTCCTCGGTGGGATCTTCTATGAGAAGTCCCCAGGAGTTTTCCTTCGCGGCACCCTTCAGCCTTTCGATATTGTCCGCCTCGATATATCCCTTGAAGTATGCCACCGAGAGCCCGTTCTCTCGCTTTTCCGAGAGGCTTTCGGATTCCATACCCGTAGAGTAGGTCTCGAACTCGATCTCCTTCTCACAGACCTTAACGGCGTCCTTCAGGCTCTTGACGTAGCCTCCGTAGGAGGCAATTTTTTTGTCTGCCTCGGCGATAAGGTCGGAAAGCTCTGAGATCCTGTTCCGTATCTTGTCTGTGGAGCGCTCGGGCAGCTCAAAGCGGTAGCTTTTGAGACCTTCGAGCAGTTCCTCCGCATCCTCGGTGTTCGGTTTCACAAGAAGACATTTCACAGAGGATTTTGTCGAGCTGAGTCTGACTGTTCTCAGCGTGTCGGGAAGGGAAGCGTACTCCGCTGTGGGGAGATCATAAAGCAGTATCTCAACTCCATTTTTCGAAAGAGCGGCGATCTCGTCGGGATCGACGTCTCCCCAAGGAGCGAGTCTGTCGAGCTCGGTGGTGAGAGTGACCTTTTCCGACAGATAAGCCTTTTTCTGCTCGGCGAGGTCCGCTATCTCCTCGGCTATCGACAGCGCTTCCTTATGCGTGGCTGTCCTGATCTCGGCTTTTTTGTTCTTACCGATGCTGTAGAGCGCGCTCTCGAGCAGGGATATCTGTTCCTTCAGCTCAACGAGCTTTTCTCCCGAGCCTTCTGTTATTTCGATGTGAAGAAGCCCTAATTTTCTGAGCTTTTTGAGTGTATCTGTTTTTTTATCTCCCATAATTATGAGAGAGACCTTTTTCATAGGCACGATCATAATGACTCAACCTGCCTTTCAGAACCCTCAGCGTCGCGAAGGGCGATCTTGCGTTTTGATATTTTTGAGCGGACCACGGCGCTGACCTGCTGGTCTGCCATATAAATCGATATTTTTTTGATATTCTCTTCTGTTTCTGGGATCTTTACCTTTTCGAACAGGTTAACTCTCTGAGTAGTTGCGAGAAGCTCTATTCCGAGGAGTCTGACCTGCTCATCCAAAACCTCAGCCTCAAGATCGAGGAGCATTGCTCTTTCCATATGGTTTGCGGCGATGTCTACCCACAGAGGTGTAGTATAGAGATCGTAGTCGCCTCTGGAAAAATCCGCGCCCTCGAAGGTGGGAATGTCAACTCCCGCAATATTTCCGTTACCCTTGCGGATATTGCTGACCTTGATTATTCCGCTTGGGAAGGCATCCTTTTCGCTGAAAACGGCGATCCAGGAGCTGAAGCCCGCTTCAAGGGCAGCTCTCTCTTCTCTTACCGCTCTCGCCTGAGCCTCTATTGTTCGGATCTCAGCCTGAAGCTGTTGCTTTTTCAGTGTCAGAGTAGGCAAATATCTCCGGTACATTTTGAGAGCATCCTTTTGTACCTTTAACTCGTTTTTGGTTAATTTGATTTTTGCCAAGATCCAAGTCCTCCTTATTTAACGGGCCAGAATTCTTCAATAAGGTCTGACTTGATTCCTGTTTCGTCCTTTTCGAAGCAGTCGGCGAGTATCCTCCAGCCAAGGTCGAGGGAGTCCTCGAGAGACATATTGACCGAAAGATCCATAAGCTTGTTTTCAAAGAGCTCGCCGTATTTAAGGAGCTTTTCGTCCCAACGGCTCATTGCAAATCCCATATTTTTCTTTTCGACTGTTTCCTTGTAGGATGAATACATACGGATCATAGCGTCCATAAGGGCGCGGTGGTCCTTTCTCGTTTTGCCGTTTACGTTCTGCTTCAGACGTGAGAGCGAGCCAAAGGGCTCGATGCGTCCGCCCTTGAGGTAATACTGACCCTCGGTGATATATCCCGTGTTGTCGGGAACGGGGTGTGTTACGTCGTCACCCGGCATAGTGGTAACAGCCAGAACGGTTACAGAACCCGAGTCGGCGAAGTCGACCGCCTTCTCGTAACGGGAGGCAAGCTGAGAATAAAGGTCTCCGGGGTATCCTCGGTTTGAGGGAACTTGCTCCTGAGTGATGGCGATCTCCTTCATAGCGTCGGCAAAGTTTGTCATATCAGTAAGCAGAACAAGCACGTCCTTGTTCTGAAGAGCAAACTGCTCGGCGACAGCCAGAGACATATCGGGGATCATCATACATTCAACGGTGGGGTCGGAGGCGGTATGTATAAACATTACCGTTTTGCTGAGCGCGCCGCCCTTTGAGAGCTCCTCCTTGAAATAGAGGAAGTCGTCGTATTTGAGGCCCATACCGCCGAGGACTATAACGTCGGCTTCAGCCTGCATCGCGATACGCGCGAGGAGCTGGTTATAGGGCTCGCCCGAGATCGAGAAGATCGGCAGCTTCTGGGAAACGACCAGAGTGTTGAACATATCGATCATAGGAATATTTGTTCTCATCATTCGGTTAGCGAGGATACGCTTTGTGGGGTTGACCGAAGGACCGCCGATAGGCTTGAGATTATCCTTGAGGGCAGGTCCTCTGTCTCTCGGCTCACCCGAGCCGTTGAAGATCCTGCCGAGCAGGTCTTCGCTGAAGGATACGCGCATTTCGTGGCCCAGAAAGCGGACCTCGTCTCCTGTGGAAACACCCTGACCGCCCGCAAATACCTGCAGGGAAACGACCTCTCCGTCTATCTTGTTTACCTGCGCAAGGGATCTGCCGAAGCGAGTGGTGATCTGCGCAAGCTCGTTATATCGAACACCCGACGCCTTTACCGTAATAACGTTTCCCGTGATCGATTCAATTCGGTTAAATACTTTATTCATTCTTACTCACCGTCCCTTAAGAGGCTCGCTGCCTCGCTGCCGAGAGTGCCGTTGCCCTCTTTGTAAAGGGCGTTGATCTCAGCCTCTGCTTTTTTGAAGTCGTCGCTTTCAAATTCGGTATAATTCCAGTCGATAAATCTCTGACGCATACGGTTAAAGAAGCCGCGCGCCTCGTCCTTGCTTGTGAGCGAATAGTCGCTTCCGAGAACGGTTATAAGCTTATCGGTAACGTAACGCTGACGGAGCGTGCCGCAGTTCGCGTCAACAAGGTCAAAGGAGTTCTGCTGCAGATATACCGCGTCGAGCATCTCCTCTTTAAGGTAGAGCGTGTAGTCTGAAAGGGTAGTACCCTCCTCGCCTATGACCTTCATCATAGAGCCGACCTCATAGCCGTGGTGAAGAATGCTCTTGCAGTAGTCGGATTTTTTGCGGTCTATTACGCCTGAGTATTTAGACCAGGAAATAAGGGGATCTATCGCGGGGTATTTTCTCGCGTCGGAGCGCTCACGGGAGAGTCCGTGGAAAGCGCCGACCACCTTAAGTGTTGCCTGAGTTACAGGCTCTTCAAAGTTTCCGCCCGCGGGGGAGACAGTGCCGCCGATCGTGACCGAGCCGCAGCTGCCGTCGGGAAGGCGGACGTAGCCCGCTCTCTCATAGAACGCCGCTATGTAGGATTCGAGGTATGCGGGGAATGCTTCCTCGCCCGGGATCTCCTCGAGTCTTCCCGACATCTCTCTGAGCGCCTGAGCCCAGCGGGAGGTCGAGTCAGCCAGAAGCAGGACGTTAAGTCCCATCTGACGGTAATATTCGGCAAGTGTTACCGAGGTATATACCGAGGCTTCACGGGAAGCGACGGGCATAGATGAGGTATTGCAGATGATAATGGTACGCTCCATAAGCGAACGGCCTGTTTTGGGGTCTGTGAGCTCAGGGAACTCGGTCAGTGTTTCAACGACCTCGCCCGCGCGCTCACCGCAAGCGGCGATGATAACGATATCAACGTCGGCGTACTTTGACGTGGTGTGCTGAAGCACTGTTTTACCCGCTCCGAAAGGTCCGGGGGTGCAGTACGTTCCGCCCTTTGCCACGGGGAAGAAGGAGTCGATCAGGCGGACCTTGGTCTCCATCGTCTCAACGGGGGCTAAGCGTTCGCTATAGCATCTGACGGCTCTCTTTACGGGCCATTTGAAGGACATAGCCACGTCGATATCACGGCCGCGCTCGTCTGTTAAGACGGCTACCGTTTCCTTAACTGTGTAGCTTCCCTTTTCGGCTATCGATTTCAATGTGTAATTTCCGAGGAGATAGAAGGGAACGAAGATCTTATGAACGAACGGACCTTCGGGAACAGTTCCGAAATACTCACCCGCGCGGAGTGTGTCTCCGACCTTTGCCGTAGGCGTGAATTCCCACTTCTTTTCGGTGTCAAGACCCTCCTCGTAGATTCCGCGCTCGAGGAACCAGCCTGCCTTTTCGGCTAAGAGGGGAAGGGGATTCTGAAGTCCGTCGTAGATCTGACCGAGAAGACCCGGGCCGAGGTCCGCCGAGAGCATATCTCCCGTAAATTCCACGGTATCGCCGCACTTGATACCGCCCGTCATTTCGTAGACCTGTATCTGCGCGATCCTTCCTCTGATACGGATGACCTCGCTTTTGAGCGACGTGTCACCCACCTTAACGTAACATATTTCGTTCATGGAAACGTTGCCGTCGAACTCGACAGACACAAGGTTTCCGTTAATGCTTACAACCTTTCCTGTATTTTCGGTCATTATATAGCCTCCAACCTATCTCCATTTAATATGGAGTTATAAATATTTTTATATTCGGCTTCTCCGAGCGTTGCGTCGAACTGTCTTTTTCTCTGCATAAGCTTGAGCTTGAGTCCGTAATAGAAGACAAAATCCTCCGAGAAGGAGTCCATAGGTCTGAGTGTCTCAAGAAAGCTCAGACGGTGCTCCGCCAGAAACAGTTCCGCCTCGAGTGGACTTTCGGTGTCCACCGCCGCGCTTGCGACGCGCGTAAGCTCGGAGGGCAGAACTACATTTCCTATATCAAAGGTCTTTTTCATTTTGTCGGCTCTCGCCTTGCAAAGGGCGAGTCTTAAATTCCGCTCACCCTCGTTCCACGCCTCAATAAGCGCCGAGCCCGATCTTTCGGGGGTCTTTTGCGGTGTGAGTGTCAGATTTTCGATCTCGGTCTGTGCCTTTTTCTTGAGGAAACGGCGGCACAGCTCTAAAAATCGCTCCTCGGTGATCGGCATCGGCATATTATCTCCGATCCCGTCGAGGGAGGGAAGCTGGGATATCAGATAATATTCAGCCATAATTACTCAGCCTCTTTCAAAAGCTCGGTGACCTTGGGGCTGAGGTAATTTGAAAGCATATCCACAACAGCCTCGGCGGAGTAATCGTAATAAGCGCCGCCGTTACCCGCGGAAATGCGGAAGCCGCCGTCAAGGCTGTCGCTCGATCTCAGAGTAGCTCCTCCGAGCAGCTTTTCCTTAAGGGCTGCCATAAGTGTTTCCTCAAGGGCATTCAGGTCATCTTCGTTCAGTATTACCGTAACGTCCTCGGCGTTCGGCTGAGAGGTCCAGCTCTCAACTGCCTTTACTATCAACTTAGAAAGAGTTTCGGAGGAATAGACCGTCGTAACGTTTTCGCTTACGATGGCATTAAGCTCCCTCGTAACGCTTTCTCTGAAGGAAATAAGCAGATTGCGTCCCGCCTGACGGATCGCAGCCTCGCTTGACTTGACCATACGGTCATTCTCGGCTTTAGCCTCCGACAGGAGCTTACCTGCCTCGGCTTTAGCCTCCGAGATTATTTTTTCTGCCTCTGCCTTTGCGGCGGTGAGTATTGCTTCGGCTTCGCTTTCTGCCGCCTCTACGCCGTCCTTTTTGATCTGATCGATAAGCTCTTGCAGTTGTATTTCCATTTCGCTATCTCCTTTTTGATTTGTTTTGATTAGAAAAAACGCATAAATAAGAATGGAATATCCTCAAAAAAGCATAAAGGAACCAATGACCTCTGCAGACAGCTGGTTCCTCGAATAAATATTACCTCATCAGTATATCACATTGTGTTTTTTTTGTCAAGCAGATTTTATAAATTTATGTATATATTCAAAAAATTCCACTTAAATAGATCCTTGACAGTTTTTTCAGGACTCTTTTACCCGTTTTCCTGAGATGTGCTCGGGGGTTAGCTTCAGAAGCAGGGTAGCTTTTCCGTGATCTCTGATCTCCTTTTGGATATACTCCTCGTCGAGGGTGAATTTTCGGCAGAGGGCGTTTGTGATCGTAACGACCTTTTCGATATCGTCGATCACCTCGATCCTGCCGAAGACTATCACGCTGCGGACGTTGTACGCCCAATCTCCCTCCTCGCGGTATCCCTCTTCACAAACGCAGAAGGACACCTTGTCCGAGCGGCGGAGCGAGTCAAGACGGTGTCCGATCCTTCCGCAGTGGAAATATATACAGCCGTCGCCGACGTTGTAAAAATGGTTCATTGGCATAGCGTATGGATATCCGCTGTCGCCGTTGACCGCGAGTGTTCCGCGGGTCTCACGTGTGAGAAGCTCTATGGCTTCCTCCCTTGTGATCTCCTTGTTTTTCCTTGTGAGCTCTCTGAATGGCATTTCATCTTCTCCTTGTGCTTTGATATATTTATTTTAACCTATAGGAAGGTATTTTTCAATAGTTTTTTGAGGACGGGGAAAGAAATTTTGTAAAGCGCTTGACAAATTGGGAAGGATATGCTAAAATGTATGAGTATAAAAGCGTTTGAGCAGGAACAAGTATCCGAGGAGGGGCATCAGAGAGTCGTCGGGCGGTGCGAGACGATTGCCGTGAGTCGGTGAATTCATCCTGTGAGCTGCGGATTTAAAGCCGAGAGCGGCGAGTAGGTCTTGTCGGGAGCGACCGTTATATCGCGGGGGTGTGTCAGCACCCAAGGAGGCTCTTGCCGTGAGGCGGAGCGAAGCAGTGTGGTAACGCGGCTATTGCCGTCTCTGCGTTTTTCCATTTCGGGAAAACGCGGTTTTTTTATTTTGTAAGGTTATATTTTAAATATTTGAGAGGTTTAAAATGAAAGAAAAATTAGAAGCATTGCTCAAGGAGGGCTCGGCGAGGATCGAAGCCGCCCAATCCGAAAATGAGTTGCAGGAGGTAAAGGGTGCGCTTCTCGGTAAGCAGGGAAGCATCACCGAGCTCCTCAAGGAGATCCCGAAGCTTGACGTGGCTCTCCGTCCCGAGATGGGAAAGGCGGTAAACAACGTAAAAAATCTGCTTTCGGAGCAGATAGAGGGAAGACGCGAGGCGCTGAAGCTGAAGGCATCTGCGATCCCCGAGGACTTTGACTGCACAGTTCCGGGATTTGAGCCGAAGAGCGGAGGTCTGCATCCCATCACCCAGATGTGCTACGATCTTAACGACGCGTTCCGCTCTATGGGCTTTGAGGTCTTCTCAGGCCCTGAGATCACAAGCGAATACTATGCGTTCGACAATCTGAACTTCCCCCCCAACCACCCCGCAAGAGAGAGTATGGACACATATTGGCTTGAGGGACACGAGTCGGGCGAGGCAAACGACAAGCTCTGTCTCCGTCCTCACCTTACGGGCGACAGCGTCCGCTATATGCAGACACATAAGCCCCCCTTCCGCTTTGTCTATCCCGGAAGAGTTTACAGAAACGAGACTACCGACGCCCGCCACGAGCGCGCTTTCTTCCAGTACGAGGCGCTTATCGTTGACAAGGACTTCACCTACACCGCGGGTAAGGTAATGATAAAGAGTATTCTTCAGAAGGTCTTCGGACAGGACGTTCCCGTCCGTATGAGAGCGGGCTTCTTCCCCTTCGTTGAGCCCGGATTTGAGATAGATATGGGCTGCCTCGTTTGCGGAGGAAAGGGCTGCTCGGTTTGCAAGCACGTGGGCTGGATCGAGATAATGCCGGGCGGCACGCCTCACCCCAACGTACTTCGCGCGGCTGGACTTGACCCCGACGAGTACACGGGCTTCTACGTAAATATCGGTCTTGACAGACTCGTTATGATGCGTTACGGTGTTGACGACGTTCGCCTATTCCACAGCACCGACCTCCGTTTCTTAAAGCAGTTCCATTAAGGAGGATTATAGAATTATGAAATTATCGTTGAATTGGATAAAGGATTACGTAAAGCTTCCCGAGGATATGGATCTCACAAGACTCGCGTACGATCTGACTATGTCTACCGTCGAGGTCGAGGGAGCTGAAAGCCTTGCTGAAAGGTTTGAAAAGATAATAGTCGGTGAGATCAAGGAGGTCCTTCCTCACCCGAACGCCGACAAGCTTCGCGTCTGCCGTGTGGATATCGGCGAGGGTGAGATCAAGGATATCGTTTGCGGCGGTTCTAACCTTGACGCGGGAATGAAGGTAGTTGTGGCTTGTCCCGGCGCTATGGTGCGTTGGCACGGCGAGGGTGAGCCTGTTGAGATAAAGAACGCAAAGCTTCGCGGTGTCGAGAGCTTCGGTATGATCTGCGCATCCGTGGAGGTGGGACTTGCCGATCTGTTCCCCGCGGGCGACGATCACGAGATAATGGACGTCACCTCCTTCGGTGCTCCCGCGGGTACTCCCCTTGCGGTGGCTCTCGGACTTGACGATATAATCCTTGAGATAGACAACAAGTCTATGACAAACCGTCCCGACCTCTGGGGTCACTACGGAATCGCGAGAGAGCTTGCGGCGCTTTACGATCTGCCTCTCGTTGAGTTCCCGAAATACACTCCCGACACCGAGGAGGAGTACGACGTAAGAATTGCCGACGTTGAAAGATGCCCGAGATTTATCGGCGCGAAGGTCGAAGGTCTTTCGGTGAAGCCCTCGCCCTTCGAGATGCAGAGCAGGATCTGGAGAGTAGGTATGCGTCCTATCAACGCTCTTGTTGATATTACAAACTACGTTATGCTGGCAACGGGTCAGCCTACACACGTTTACGATTCCAACCATATAATCGACCATATAGAGGTAAGACGCGCGAAGGAGGGAGAGAAGCTTCAGCTTCTCAACGATAAGGAGCTTCTGCTCTCGACCGACGATCTTGTTATCGCCGACGCTGAGGGCGCTGTCGGACTTGCGGGTGTTATGGGCGGAGCTAAGGATTCGGTGCTTCCCGAGACCGAGAGCGTTATCTTTGAGTGCGCTAACTTTGAGTCCCGCGGAATCAGAAGAACGGCGCTCCGTTACGACAACCGTACAGAGGCTTCCTCGCGTTACGAGAAGGCTGTTGACCCCGAGAGATGCGATCAGGCACTCTCGCTGGCTATGAAGCTCTTCTCAGAGCTTTATCCCGAGATGAAGGTCGTTTCTTTCAAGGACAGATACGAGAAGAAGCTTGAGAGAGCCGAGATCGATGTTGAGTTCGAGTGGCTCGACAGAAGACTTGGTAAGCGTATTCCTCAGGAGATCGTCGCAAAGAAGCTCGGTACTATGGGATATGACGTTACCTTCTCGGATAAGGGAATGCACATCGTAGTTCCCACCTGGCGCTCAACGGGCGACGTTTCGATCAAGGCTGACATTATGGAAGAGGTAGCGCGTATGTACGGCTACGAGAACTTCGAGGCGACCACGATCACTACCTCCTTTGACGGCGCTATCAATCAGCTTTCGGTCGATCTTGTACGCAGAGTCAAGGAATATCTTGCTTTCCGCTGCGATATGCAGGAGATCTTCACATACCCCTGGATGACCGATGAGTTCGTGAACGCGCTTATGCCCACGACCGACGGTATCCTCGCTCTCGCAACGCCTCCCGCGCCCAACGAGAGATATATCCGCTCCTCGCTTTTGCCCAATATCTGCAAGGCGATAGTCAAGAATGAGCGCAATTTCGACGAGTTTGATATCTTTGAGGAGGCGCAGGTTTTCTTTGACGGTGACTATACCTCCGATTACGAGGGAGAGAAGCTTCCCGCCCAGAAGAAGCATTTGGGCTGCGCGTTCGTAGGCTCGTCGGACAAGGTGACCGAGCTCTTCAGACGCGCGAAGGGCGTTATAGGCTCTATGCCTCGCTTTACTCATATGGAGGGCTTTACCTTTGAAAAGATCGAGAAGCCTTATTGGGCAGACGAAACGGTATGGCTCAATATCTGTCTTAACGGCAAGAAGATAGGCGACCTTGCGCTCCTTTCCAAGAAGGCGGCTCTCGCCTGCGGTATCAAGGTGCTTTCGGCGGTGCTTGTTGAGCTTGATATGGACGAGCTTGTGCCCTTCAAGTCGAGGACCAACCGCTTCGCGAGAACTCCCGAGTTCCCGATGAACGAATACGACCTCTCCTTCCTTGTTGACTCGATGGTCAAGTGGGACGAGATCTACGCCGCTGTTATGACAAAGAAGAACGAGCTGCTCCGTGACGTTACCTTTGTAGACGAGTACAAGGGTAAGCAGATCCCCGCGGGTAAGAAGTCGGTTACTATCCGTCTTGTTATCGGCTCGGGAGAGAAGACTCTCACGGGTGCGGAGATCGAGACCGTCGCAAACGGCGTTGTCAAGAAGCTTGTCAAGAATATCGGCGCTGAGGTGCGTACAGTCTGATAAAAGCAAAACAAATATTAAAACCGCTTTTTCGGTCGTCTTTCTGACTGAAAAAGCGGTCTTTTTTGCTATTTCAACCTCAGGTGAGAGGTTATTTCATCAGCTCGTCGGTGAGCCTCAGTATCTCGGGGGCGATCTTCTTGCGCTCACGGGTGACTGTGAAATTATAGATGGGGTATGCCAGTGCGGCAAGCGCTCCGCCCACAATTCCTATAAGAATTCCGATGGGCATTACAAGATGATCGTGAGAGCTAAGGAGCATCTCGCCGAGAGTGGTCATAATAAAGCTGAGCCCCACGCCGAGAATAAGTGTGCCGAGTATTCCAATGACAAGAGAGACTGCCTGAGCCTTCTTCGTGACTCCCTCGTCGAGGCGGCGAAGGCGCTCCATTTTGTTCTCGCTTTCTGTTCTCGGGATATATTTCTCACGGATCCTTTTGAGCTCCTCCTGCTCCTTTGCGGAGTAGGTATAGGAAAATCCGTCTTTATTGTTTTTATCCATTATTTGTCTCCTTGAGTTTTACTTTCTTCTTTTAATTTTTTCAATTTCCTGTTTGCCCGAACGATCATAAAAATTGCCATAGTAACTATAAAGAGCGATATGGCAACGCCCGTCAGAGTAAGCATAAGCCGACGGAACTCGGCGCTCTCGCCCTGACCCCAGGTGGTGAGCATCGTTGACTCAAGGGTCAGCATAGAGACGCAGGCAGCCGCGAGGCTGATAGCCTTTGAGGCTGAATAGACGGGGCTGTTATATTTTCTGTATCTTACGTTGTTTACGATAGCCACGGTAAACGCGGTGAAGGTGTAGGTCGCCAGCATTATCGTCGTTATCTCGTGATGAATGAAGGTCCTGTTCCAATATACCATAAAGAAGATAATAAGAGCGAGGGCAAGGTTCATCACAAGGAATACCCAGCCGCAGGCGCGGTATTTTTTCAGCTCCTCGCGCATTTTTTCTCCCGCCTTGTGAGTGCTTGTGTATCTGACAAGGAAGAAGCGCATTACCGCCAACGAGAGGTAATATCCGCCAAGGGAATAGAACCAGAAGGTGTGGTGAATGTATCCGAGCCAGAACTGAAAGGCGGCGTAGGCGGCGTTCCATATAAGTGAGCCGTAAAGGGAGGTGTTCACGCGCAGACGGTCGTCGCTTTGCCACCGTTTTGCGTATTTGTTTTCATTTTTGAAGTTTTTAAAGAATTTTATAAGGTAGGGGATCTTGAAGCACCATACCGTGAGAGTGTACGCCGCAAGGACGTACGAGATTATTGCCACGGGTGAGTCGCTTCCGAGGGCGATCATAGACCACACAAGAAAGGCGGTGGATATGGGCAAAAGCAGGATCATAATGGCGATGTGGGGGAATAACAGTGTTTTACCGAGCTTCTTCCAATTCATTGTTTTCTCTCCTTATCTTAACTGTGAAGGTCGTTCCGACGCCGACGGTGCTTTCGACGGCGATCTCGCCGCGGGTTATATCGACTACGCGCTTTACAAGCGCCAAGCCGAGCCCGTTGCCCGAGGTGGCGTGAGATGAGTCTCCCTGATAAAATTTCTCAAAGATGTGAGCGCCGATCTCGGGGGTCATTCCGCAGCCCGTGTCGCTTACCCTTACGACGGCGTAGCCGTCCTCGGTGGAAAGTGAGAGCGATACCCTGCCGCCCTCCTCGGTAAACTTGAAGGCGTTGGAAAAGAGATTGTTCCACACGAGGGAGAGAAGCTCGCTGTCGGCAGAAACGGTGATATCCTCCTCAAGATCGGTATCGATCTCAATTCCGCGGCTCTCCCAGATGTTTTCATATTGCAACAGGCACTCGCAAAGCTGCTCACCGAGGTCGTAGCTTTCTGCCTTGGGGTAGATCTGCTGGTTTTCCAGACGGTTGAGCTTGAGGATATTGGTCATCATATCCGAGAGCCTTTTTGAGGCGTTGGTTATCGCCTTTGCGTATTCTATCCGCTTCTCGTCGGATATATCGGGAGCTTTTAGGAGTGTTCCGTAGTTCTGTATCACCGCGAGTGGAGTTTTCAGCTCGTGGGAGACGTTAGCCACAAAATCGGTGCGGAGGGTCTCGACTCCCGAGAGCTCCTCTGCCATTTTGTTTATACATCTGATAATATCGTTGAATTTGTCGTCCGAGACGAATTTCGATACGGTGGGAACTCTCACGTTGAAGTCGCCCTGTATCATCTTTTCAGCCGCGTCGGAGATCAGCTTTACAGGTCGGTCGACGGTGAGTTTTCTTCTTATCGCGTCGAGCACCGTGAAAATGAGGCTCAAAAGGATCACGTTCCAGAAGGTGAGCTTAGCCGCGAGAGCAATATTCTCACCCGTGAAGGTAATGTCAAGGCTTTTCGAAAGAACATTCAAAAAGAGGGTCATACAAGAGGTTATGACGAATGCCACCAGCAAAAAGAAGGTGGTGTAATGTCCGAGCGCCTTCAATAGAGCGTTTATTTTTTTGTTTTTGATCATTTTATCACCGCCTTGTAGCCGAGACCGTGGACGGTCTGGATCTCGAAGGCGTCGCACCCCGAGAGCTTCGCGCGGAGCTTAGTCATATATACGTCGACGGTCCTTGTACTCGTCTGTGTATCCACGTCCCAGAATTCGTCCATAAGCTGAGTGCGTGTGAAGGTCTTTTTGGGGTAGGAGAGGAGCTTATAGAGCAGGTCAAACTCCCTTGCGGTGAGGGATATCTCATTTCCGTCAAGGGTGGCGCTTCGCTCGTCGGCGTCCATAATGAAATTGCCTACCTCAAGGCGGCGGCTCGAAGCGATCTTTGAGCGGCGGAGGAGCGCGCCGATGCGGAGAAAGAGCTCGTCGAGGTCGATGGGCTTTGTCATATAATCGTCGATGCCTATGCGGAAGCCTCTCTGCTTTGAGGCAAAATCGTCACGGGCAGACATAAAGAGTATAGGAATATCGGTATTGAGTGAGCGCACGGTCTTCGCGAACTCGAAGCCGTCTATATCGGGCATCATAATGTCAGAGACAATAAGATCAAAGGTGGTTTTATACATTTCGTCGTAGGCTTCGTCGGCAGAAAGACATCCTACAGCCTCATAGCCGCTGTTATTAAGAAAAGAGCACACGCTGCGATTGAGGTCGCGGTCGTCCTCAACAACTAAGATCTTGAACATAATCTATCCCTCCGATGTGGATTTTCACTGATATACCCCTATTATAACATACAAATGTTAAAGTTTTGTTTGCGTTCTTGAAAAAAGTGAAAATAATTATACTGTAATTACGGTAATTTTCTTGTTCAGCTTTTTCGCGTAGCTTATCGTGCTCATAGTGCCGCGTGATCTTCCGTCCCATATTGCAAGGACCTCATCTGCGATATCTACCATTTTTTTATTTCTGATGATCGGTGCTGCTTTCCCGAATTTACAGTATTCTGGTCTGAGTATAAGCTTTGATATTTTATGTTGGTCGGCATAATCTTCGGCAAGAGCATCTATGCCGTAAGCCCCACCGCTAATAATAAGCTCGGTATCGGCAGGTATATGATCGGAAAAATCAAATTCGGAAATATTTCTTGAACCAACGATTAACAGCTTCATAAATTCACATCCTTTGTATATAGTTATATAAGTATATATCCAAATAAGGGAATTGTCAAGAGGATATATATTTTTTAGAATATATACAAGGTGGTGATGATATGGTACGCTTGAGTATCAAGGAATATCTGGACGAGAAGGGAATAACGAGGTACGAGCTGTCAAAAAGAAGCGGAATTCGTTTTCAGATAATAGATAATTATTATAAAAACAAGGTCGTAAGGTATGACAGCGACGTTCTCGACCGAATTTGCAAGGCATTGGATTGTGACATAAAAGAGCTTATAGTGTATGAACCTTAATAAAAATTTTTAATAAAACACCCACAGACTTTTTGTTTTTAAGGTCTGTGGGATATTTTTGTAATTTTTTCATTCAAAGCATTATGTGTTATTTCATAATGATCACAGTACGCTTGTTTTTTTGAGTATTGTATTTCCGATCGCTCCGAGTCCGAAGGAGAAGAGAAGCGCACCGGCAAGGCAGAGCGCGACGTTAAGCGGTGTCGAGCTGAGGGGGGTTATCAGTGATACCGTCATAAAGAGAAGCATTCCGCCGCCAAGTGAGCCGCAGATAGCGAGCCAGGTCTTTTGCTTCGCGGCAATGCTTATGAGGGTGAATATCGAGACAAAAACAGGCATAAGAAATATCTTCGCGAGGATGCACATAAGGAGGTTCAGGGTGCTGAGTCCGTAAAGCTCAAAGGAGAGCCCCGAGATAGCGCCGCCGAGGACCGAGCCGATAAGATAAGCGACAAGCATCAGCGCGCCACAGAGCGTTCCCACAAGGAGCTTTGATATAACGTACTCGCCTCTTTTTGACCTTACGCTAAAGAGGTTCTTTGAATATCCGCTTCTGAAGTCCTCCGAGATAAAGACGCAGATGAAGGCGGCGACCCCCATAAATGCCATATTTATATTGCACATAGCGAAGATCTCCGAGCCGCCGAGCGCCTCCTCTGTGGGGAGAGTGCCGATATTCTGCCAGGTATTCTCAGGTCCTTGCATAACGGTCTCCTCGCCCGTCTCGGGGTTGATTGAGACCGAGCCGTCCATCATAGCCATCATAACCGTCATAAGTATCGGCATTATGAGGGCAGAGGCTATTATGATGTAGAAGAGCTTTGATCTGAAGGTCCTTCTGAGGTCGACTCTGAGCATACCCTTCATACGCTCGGAGAAGCTGACCTTTTTAAAGCTTATTTTTTCTTCCATTATCTTTTACCTCCGTTCATAAGATCTGTGTAATATTCCTCAAGTCCGATCTTGTCGGTTCTGAGCTCTGTGACGGTTATTTGATTTTCATAAAGGTAGGTGACGATATCCTCGGGGGCGACAAGGTCGTAGACCCTGAGATAGTCAGCCTCGTCTCTCTCCACACGGGAATATCTGCAGCCGAGCAGCATCTCGGCTCTTCTCATATCCTCGGCGCGGAGGGCGAGATACGTGCGGCAGCTTGCGTCAAGCTCCTCGGCGGTCATCTCCACGAGCATTTTTCCGTGGCGGATTATGCCGTAGTGGGTAGCCACCTTCTGGAGCTCTCCGAGAAGGTGAGAGGATACCACTATAGAGCGAGTACCGTCCTTTATTATGTCGAGAAAGACCTCGCGCATAATTCTCATACCGTCGGCATCAAGACCGTTCAGGGGCTCATCGAGGACGAGAAGGGTGGGATCTCCGAGGAGCGCCATAGCGATACCGACTCTCTGCTTCATACCGAGGGAGCAGTTTTTATATTTGTTGCCTGCCGCGCCCTCCATTCTGACTTTTTTGAGGACCTTTATTACCTCTTTTTCGGCATCCTTTATATTGAGGTTTGCCGCCTGGAGCATCATATTGTCAAACACGGTGAGGGAGGGGAAGCAGCCCGGGGATTCTATAAGTACGCCGAGTCTTGCTCTTACAGCACCGTCTGTATTATCTCTGCCGTAGAGCCTTATTGATCCGCCGCTCTTTGGGATAAGTCCGCAGATCATCTTCTCGGTGGTGGATTTTCCCGAGCCGTTTTCGCCTATGAAGCCGTATATCGCACCCATTGGAACTGTCATATCAAGACCGCAGACCGCCTGCTTCGGACCGAAATTTTTTGAAAGACCTTTGATCTCTATTGCGTTCATTTTTCTACCTCCGATTAATAAACGTCACAGCTTGAAAGCAGCTTTGTTCCGAGAAGATTGTAGACCGCCGTCCAGAGTGCCGAGACCGCGATGCAGATGATCAGGGTCAGGGGTGTACTCGCGAGACTTGCGTTGACCGACGATCCGTAAAGAAAGATATTGAGGAAGAAGGTGGGCAGAGAGAGGCTCTCGACCACAGCCGCCGCTCCGATTATAAGAATCCCCGTGCCGAAGAAGAAGGAGGAGGCAATGGATATTCCGAAATATTTTCTGAAGATCACGTTAAGGAAGGTATAAAGACTTGCCCAGCCGAGGGACATCACCATCTTTCCGAGAATGGCGAGGACGAGGGCGAGGGGGTCTACCGCCGTGTCATAGCCCACAAGAAGTCCGCCAACCGTTCCGCCTATGAGGTAGGTTACGCACATAGCCGCCATTGCGAAGGCGCAGACCAGGGTCTTTGATATCATATAGTCCTGTTTTTTCGCGTGGGTGGTGAAGAGTTGCTTTACGTAGCCCGACTTATAGTCGTGGCCGATGAAGATCGACACCATTATTCCGCCGAAAATGAATACCATATTCATATTTGCGTAATCGGCGATGCTGCGGACGACGTAGAGCGAGTCGGCGGAGGCAACTATCTGCCACACGTTGGAGTAGAGAGGAGTCGATGCGCTGCCGTCGGGGGCGGGCATCATAGTCATTGCCGATACCATTGCGGGGATTATTGCCGCTATGGCGAGGAAGATGTAAAAGAGAGGGGTGTGGAAGAGACGGTAAAAGTCGACTCCGAGCATACCCTTGATGCGTCTTCCGAAGTCGGGGGATTCAAATTTAAGCTCTCGTGTCATTTCACATCTCCTCCTTTTTTGACATCAGCTCGATATAGTATTCCTCGAGTCCGACCTTGTTTTTCACTATTTCATATACCACGTGACCGTTTTTCATAAGGTAGTCGACGATCGACGCCGTGTCCTCCACGTCGTAGACCCTGAGGGCGTCGCCCTCTTCCTTTACCTTGGGATATTTTGATTCAAGCACCCTCTTAGCGCCAAGCATATCCTTTGTTTTGAGTGTGACGAATACCTGCGCTCTCGAGTCCATCTCCTCGGCGGAAAGCTCCATTATCATTTTGCCCTGACGGATTATACCGTAATGTGTGGCGATCTTTTCGAGCTCACCGAGAATGTGGGAGGATATGAGAACGGTACAGCCGTATTTCTGAGTGATGTCAACGAGTATCTCGCGCATAATTCTCATACCGTCGGTGTCGAGACCGTTTATAGGCTCGTCGAGGATCAGCAGAGCGGGGTCACCCAGAAGCGCCATAGCGATGCCGATGCGCTGCTTCATACCGAGAGAGCAGCTTTTGAATTTGAGGTCCGCGTGCTCCTCCATTCGCACGATCTCGAGAACTCTGCGGATCTCACCGTCGGGATCTTCAAGCCCAAGGTTTATAGTTTGCATACGCAGGTTCTGGTAGACGCTGGAGGAGGGGAAGCAGCCCGCGTTCTCGATAAGCGCTCCGACTCTCACTCTGACTCCGGGGTCGTCGTGGGGTCTTCCGAAGAGCTTTATCTCACCGCCGTCGGGAACAAGGTGTCCGCAGATGAGCTTTTCGGTGGTGGATTTTCCCGAGCCGTTTTCGCCTATAAAGCCGTATATCGCGCCTACGGGAACAGTCATATTAAGATGATCCACGGCGTACATTCCGCGGAAGCTTTTGGAAAGATCTCTGATCTCAATAGCGTTCATTTATTTCTCCTTTTCGCTTTGTATTAAAGCAACACGAGCGAGCCGTAATTTTACGCCTCGCCGTGATCATTATTTTAGTTTTTCTTTACCGCCTCAAACTCAGCCTTGTCGACCTCGTGCTGTGCTTTAGCGCTTGCCTTCATGCTCTTGAATGCCTTGCCGAGTCCGACGGCGAGTGCGGTGACTCCAACTCCTATAGCTCCGATGATGAGGGGCTTTTTTGCTTTTTTGATCTTCTTCATTTTTCTTCTCCTTGTCAGTTATTCATTATTTTCTCGCTGAGCTTCAGTATCTCGGCGCTGTATTTCTTCTTGCGGCTGTTGAGTATAGCCTTGTAAATGGGGTAGTTGACGAGCGCCATCGCAAGTCCAAAAATGCCGATCACAATTCCCGCTACCATAGGGTCGCCGCCGAAGTTTATCATATCGGCGATATCTGTCATTATAAGGCTCATTCCGCAGCCTGTGACGATAGCGCCTATGCTTCCGAAAATATAAGAGAAGATATTTGCGGGGCGCTTTACCTCTGCGTCGAGTCTGCGGAGCTCGTCGAGCTCGGTGATCTCCTTTTCCATATACTGCGCGCGGATCTTCTGTGCCATAAACTGCTTGTCGTTTCTGTTCATTGTAAATTACCTCTCTTTTTCTTCTGTTTTTAGTTTACGGCTATATTATAGTGTCCCGATATTTTTGTTTTTTTTATGAAATGTTTGTGTTTTGTTAATCTTGAAAAAATAAAGAGCACCCTTTACACGCGCATAAGGCGTGCTCGGGTACTCTTATTTCAAATATAGCTTAGATTATTTCTCTAACATCTCAAGTATCTGCGCTTTTGGGCGCGCGCCTGAGAGCTGAGACGTGACCTGACCGTTTTTCATTACCACAAGTGTGGGAATGCTGACGATGCCGAATGCCTCGGCAAGCTCTGCCTCGGCGTCAACGTTGATCTTTCCGACTTTAACGTCGTCTCTCTCCTCGGCGATCTCATCGACGATGGGGGAGACCATACGGCAAGGTCCGCACCAATCGGCGTAAAAGTCGAGAAGAACGGGCTTGTCGCTCTTTATTATAGAATCAAAATTATCCTTTGTTACCTGTATGACTGACATATTTTTCTCCTTTTTCTTTATAAGGTTATGATATACAGCCGCGGCGGATATTATTCTGTCTCGGCTATAATGAGGGTGTAGAATTCAAGATCGGTGTCTATATTGAGGGTATCTCCATCGACTGACCAGCTTAGCCTTCCTCCCGAAACGTTCTTAACGCTCTTTACCTTTTTGCCGCCGAGCTTTATCGAAGCCTTTACGCTGTCTATCCTTATCGGGGGATAGACCGTCTGGCTGTTGAGCAGGTTGAGGCTTATGCGGGAGTCTGAGGCGTAGGCGGTGTAGTCAACGCAGGTGGGGGCATCGAGGGTCACCGTGTATTCGCCCACAAGGTCGCCGATTATCGACGCAAGGAGCTGAGCACTGTCGGGAAATTTGTCGAATTCGACAGTACCCGCCGAGTAGATGACTCTGCCCTTGCCGTAGCGGTGCTCGAAGAGGGCGGGGTACTCGGTATAGTTTATGGGCGGGTCGCTTATTGCCGAGGAGAAGGTGATGTTGTCCGAAACGTCACCGACGGGAAGGGTTACGGTCGCAAGGACGCGTCCCTCGGAATTCGGGGTCACCCTCACGATATTTTCCTCAAGCATATGGGGGTATTTTCTCGTGTGCTTTCCGAAAAGCTCGGGAGCTTCCTTTGTGGGGGATAGGTAGGCGGGCTTGATCTCAAATCTTCCCTTATAGTCGACACCGAGAAGGTCGGAGAGCATAAAGTTCTCGTTGTCCGAGCCCTTGTCGTCAAAGAGAGAGGTGATACCGCTGATATAGGCATTTCCGCCCTCTCTTACGTAATCTCTTATAAGATCGCATTCCTTTTCGCTGAGAGCCGAGAGGGAGGGGATGATGACCGCCTTGTAGGTCTTCAGCTTATCCGACTCACGGGGAGATATAAGATCGTAATCTATATGCTTCGAGGCAAGTATCGAGTCGATCTTAAGAAGGTCCAGGTAAGGATAATGACCTTTGATCAGCTCGACCGAGACGGTGTCGTCCTCGCGGGGGAGTCCCGAAAGGAGATTATAATATACGGCAACGTCGCGAAGGGGCTTTTCCTCGTAGTCGATATAGGGACGGTATTTGTCAAGATTTCTGCTTACCACCGAGATATCGTCATAGAACTCGGAGTTCATTTCACCGTCGGGATCTATGGCGTCAATGAACATAAATGAGCCCTTATACATAATAGCGGCATAGGACTGAAGGATAAGCTCGTTGATATCCTTATTCATTGTGTGCCGCTCAAGGCTGACGCAGCGGGAGGTCATAAACTCGAAGGGCAGGTCGTTCGTTGCGTTATAGAGCATACGGCAGGTCACGTTGACTCCGGGGCGGTCTGTGTAGAAATCTCCCGAAAGGTAGTCCGAGAGCTCGAAGCAGGAGCTTACTCCGTAGGAGAGGGGGTGCTTTGCCGCGGAGGCTGTCTGGAACGCGACGGTAATGTCGGGATCGACGCTCTTTACCGTGTCATAGACCCTTTTCAGGTAGCTTCTGACGGCGTCTATCTTGAAGTCAAGGTATTCGTAGATCTCGGGGGAGCGCTTGTTTATAGTTGTGGGGAGCTCTCTGCCCGTCTTTTTCTTGTATTTTTCCTTGCAGGTGGGGCAGTGGCAGACAGGAGCGGAAATTCCGACCATATCGAGCCAGAATCCGTCGAGCTTATATGTAGATACCAGCTCGCGGCAGTGTGCGCAGACGTAATCGACGTAGGCGTCGTTATTTACGCAGGGCGTTCCGAAGCGCATAGTGTCTCTTCTCGTCTTTCCCGATTCGTAGACCACGTTCCAATCGGGGTGTGCGTCAGCAACGAAGGTTGCCCAGGTGTTGGTGTATCCCACCACCTTAAGACCTCTTTTTCTGCATTCCTTGACGGTGTTGCCGAAAAGGTCTCTCTTGGCTTCCTTATGGGGAATACCGACCTTTGTGGGGTAGAGGCAGAGTCCGAGGCAGTTGCAGGAGTATATGTAGGCGGTGTCAGCACCCGATTTTTTTATGTTGTCGGCGTACTTTACGGGGTCGAATTTTTCGAGATATCCGTCGCCGTTCGGGATATGCATATCCACGAGATTTCTTATGAGTGAGCTTTTATACCATTTTTCCATTGTGATACCTCCAAAGGTAATTTTATAAGATAATGATACAATGGCGAAGTGAAAAAGTCAATGCAATATATCGCACAAAAATTGTACAAAATAAAACAGTTATTCCGCTCTATCCTAAAAGGAAATCGAATATCAGCATCACTGAAAAGCCCGCAAGAAGAGTGTAGGTAGCGGCGCGCTCCGAGCCGTGTGAGTGTGTCTCGGGGATCATCTCGTCGCTTATGACGTAGAGCATAGTTCCTCCCGCGAAGGCGAGGGCGAAGGGGAGTATCGCGCTTGAGATACTGACGGCAAAGTAGCCGATGAAAGTACCGAGGACCTCCACGATACCCGTCATAAGAGCGATGACGAAGGTCCTGCCGCGCTTCATTCCCGAAGCCAGCATAGGCGCGATTATTACCATACCCTCGGGGATATTCTGAAGGGCGATACCGCCCGCCACCGTGACAGCCTGAGCCATATCTCCCGAGCCGAAGCTGACGCCCGCGGCGATACCCTCGGGGAGGTTGTGGATCGCTATGGCGATAACGAAGAGCAGTACCTTATTGAGCTGAGCGGTCTTCTGAGGGTGGTTCTCCTCAGTTCCCATACCCGTTATCTTATGGAGATGGGGGACTAACTTGTCTATAAGATTGAGGCAGAGCGCGCCGCAGAAGATGCCCACCACCGTCACAAGTATCGAGAGTTTTCCGCCCTGCTCGAGGGAGGGGATAATAAGTCCGATGACCGCCGCCGCGAGCATAACTCCCGCCGCGAAGGAAAGGATCATATCGTTCAGCCTGTGGGAGGGGTTTTTAAATAAAAAACCGATAAGCGCGCCGATAACGGTAGCGCCGCCCACCCCAAGGGCTGTGAGAATTACAGCATTCATAATACCTCCTTATTCGGGGGTCTTTTCCGAGAAGGAAAGGCTCATTGAGCCCACACCCGAGTCGATGTCTATTCTGTTGCTTCCGCTTCCGTAGGCGATACCGTCCGCCATAGGTATGCCGTCGAAGGTAGCCGAGCCGAGACCCTTGTCGATCTCCACTCTATAGTCCTCCTTAGTGCCGAGTACGACGATCTCGGTGCTTCCCACTCCGCAGTCAATGTTTGTGTCGCCGAGAAGCTCTGCCTTCAATGTGAGCTTGCCCACGCCGATATCGATATCGGCGTCGCGAAGGCTGCCGCCTCCGATGACGATGTTGCCCGTACCGCCGTTTATCTCTGTTTCGACGGTCGAGGTGATCTCATTCAGAGTCACCGCTCCCGCCCCGAGGTCAAGGCTTATCCTCTCTGCCGAAAGCTTATCGGCGGTGAGTCTGCCCGCGCCTGTGGAGATCTCTATTCTCTCGAGCGTAGTATCCTTCGGCAACGTGAGGGTGAGCGTCGCTCCCGAGCGGTTTCCAACGAGCCTTTTACTCTCCGAGACACGGAGTGTGTCACCGTTTTCCGAGACCGAAAGGTATTTGAGATTGCTGGTGAGAGAAAAACTCTCTCCGCTGACTATAACAAGATCGGCGGCTGAGATCTCTATATCAAGGTTTTTAATGCCGTCGGATACTGTAAAGTCGGTAGTCTCATTCGAGACCATATCCCTTTTGATATCTATACCGCCGATGAGCGCCACAAGACCTATTACCGAGGTGAAGATGTTTATAGCGAGGCAGATCGCGAGAACGATCGCCACGTATTTGATTATCTTTTGAGTTTTTGTCATTTTATATCAACTCCTCCGAAGATACAGCTTCCGCTTACGTAGACGGTAGGTCCGTCGCATTTCTTTTCCTTCTTTTTGTTCGAGGAGGATATACCGCCGAAGAGAGAGTTTGATGTGACTCTCACGTTTACTCCCTCGGGGAGGAGTATGGTGATTCCACCGAAGGTGGCAGACACGCTTATGGCGGCATCCTTTTCGATTATAGCGCCACGCAGGTCGTATTTTACGCTTCCGAAGGCGGCAACAAGCTCCGCACCCTCGAAGACCTCGCCGTCGGCGTTCAGGTCCACTGAGGAGAAGGTAGCGCAGCCTACCTTGTGATCCTTGCCCGTCTTTTTCATATCGTCGAATATCTTCGACGCCATTTTCGACGCTTTGCCGCCGAAAATTCCGCCGAGGAGCAGACCGAGACCTATCACCACCACGATAGCGGGGAAGATAAGCTTCTTTATTGTGGCAAAGTCGAGAATATCCCTTGTGTAGAGGAGAAGGAAGATGCCAATGGCAAGACCGAGGAGGTTACCCATCTTTCCTCCTTTTCCGAAAAGACCCACAAGGCAGGGGACGATTATGAAGAGAGTCCACCAGCCGTCGAAGAAGATATCGATGTCGGTGACACCGAAGGCGTTAAGCGCGATGACAACGCCCAGCGCCACAAGAATTATTCCCCAGATTATTTTTGACGATGTTTTCATTTGTTTTCTTCTACCTCCCTGACTCGTCTTTCATCGTCAGCCGCCTCAGCCGCGAGGATCGATCTCTCAAACTCCTCGTCCACGGTTACGGCTACGGCATTCTGCATAAAGAGCGCCAGCATCTGCTCAGCGCGTTTTTTATCGGGAGTTGAGAACATTATGGCATCGAGTGTTCTCTCATATCTTTCGCGTGACATATAGGCGTCCTTGCCGCCTACTGTGACCTTTACAAGCATTTTATTTTCTCCTTATATTTTATTTCATAGAAATTATATCACCAAAGCCATTTAGTGTCAAGAAGTGACAGAAAATTTAAACCTAAGGTTTATTGACTTTTTATCCTGTATATGGTATCATAAAAAAGGAGAGGGGTGAAAACGTGAAAAAATATTACGATAAGGCGATCAAGGTCCTTAAAAATCTCTTTTTCGTCTTTTTGCTTCTTATAGGAAATTACATATCGTCATATAGCATTTTCGGCGTGAACAATTCAGACAATTTTGAGGGAGCTGTGAGAAACACGGCGATCGTGTGGATATACTTTGTCTACAGCCTGATCTTTCTCTCTTCACTTTCAAGTGTCTTCTTCATCTGCGACAATGCCGCGAGAACAAGGTATTTTGAGGAAGGTCCTATGGGCAAGGGAAAGCTTGCGAGAATAGTATATTTCCTCAGGTCAAAGGATTTTTTGCTTCACGTGGCAGTAGTTGATGCCTTTGTGCTGATACTTCCCTCGGGCACTTTTCTCGGATTTTTTGGGCTCTTCGGAGGCAAGCTCTTTTTATCCCTCGGTGCTTTTGGCGGTTGGCTTACAAGGCTTGTGATAGCGGTCTGCTATTTCCTTGTCATATTCGGCACACAAATCAGTGTCGCCTCATTCTGGGAGAGCAGGTTCAACAAAAAAAGCGGCACGAAATACAAGACTACCGTAAAAAGCTTTATTCTGAGGCTGCTTTCAACGATGGCGGTCTTCTCAATAGGCGCTTACGCCTTTGCGGTCGTGGTTGTGATGGCTTTTTCGACGGTGGCTGTTATCCTTCTCATAATTTTCTCGTTCTTCTTTTTGTCGGTGGCGGCGATACTCGGATATTTCCTTATAATTTACGGACGCGCCCTCTCAAAAAGAAAGAAGCTCGTTTCCGAGCTTCGCAGAGTCTGCAGGGCGCAGAGATATGATCTTAAGCTTGTGACAAGCCCATATAAGACGGTATTTTTCCCGTCTCAGGGAGTGGATATCATAATAAAGACCAAGGGGAAGACCTATGGCTGTAAGCTCCTGTGCTCCCTTTACAAAAAGAGAAATATGTGCTTCAGAGAGAGCGGAGAGGTGCTTATCGAAAAGAGCTTTTTCGGGATATTCAAGTCGGTGACCTCGGAGAAATATTTCTTTGATTTCGAGGGTGAAAAGCTGGTGGTGATAAATCCCATACCGAGAGACATACTGTTTTCCTATAATCCCGCCGAGCTTGGCTACACGGTAAACTCGAGCCTTATGAAGCTTGCCACCAAGGAGCGACTTGGTGAAAGAAAGCTTGACGTGGGTGAGAAGGTAATGGGCTACGGAATATACAACACCTCGGGATTTATCAACGCTATTGAGCGCGACTGCCTCTGAGTAGGTCCAGGCTATCTTCAAAATTCCCGAATCCATCTGTGGGGATATAGGTGAATTCCATCAATTTGTTACTTCTCGGGTGGGGGAAGGAGAGCTTATAGGAGCAGAGAAGGGTATCTCCCTCGGTCCTTGAGCCGTACTTGCGGTCGCCGACTATCGGACAGCCGCGGGAGGAGAGCTGAACGCGTATCTGGTGTGTTCTGCCTGTGTGGAGCTTTATTCTGTAGAGTCCTCTGCCGTCTGCCTCACCTAAGAGAGAATATTCAAGGGAGGCTTCCTTGACGCCTCTGCGCATTCTGTCAACTACATAGCTTTTGTTCTTTTTTGAGTCCTTGAAGAGAAGGTCGCGGAGCACTCCGTCCTTTTCCTCAAGGACCTTTTCGGTTACCGCGAGATATATCTTTTCAAATCCGCCCTCGCCCATTGTCGCCGAGAGCCTTTTTGCCGCCTCGGGGGTCTTTGCGTAGACCATCACGCCGCGGACCTCTCGGTCGAGTCTGTGAACGGCGAAGAGCGTGACCTTCTCGCCCCTTTCGGCATATTCCTTTTCAATTATGGCGGGGAGGCTGTTTTCCGCCTCGCTTTTTTCCGAAAGCGTACCGCAGGGCTTTACGCAGACCAGCAGGTCCTTATCACTGTGGAGAATCGTTATCATATCACTTTTCCTTTATGTAGAGGAGGATCGCTCACCGACCCTCCCGTGGATCTAATTTTTGCACATCGTGCAGATAGACGAGGTCGCCGCCGCGATCACCGACATAGCACAGATGACAGCGACAAGCTTCAGTATGCTGTGGTCGGACGACCCCTGAGTTTCGTGGGCACATTCCGGGGAGCTTCCGTTCTCGGCGTCGTAGAGCGAGACCGAGAGGGAATAGTCTGTCTTTACCCTCAGGCGGCAGAGCCTTCCGCAAAGCTTTTTCGCCTTGCAGAGCATCTTTTTTTCGGTTGTGTTTTCCATCTTTTCATCCTTTTTCATTTTCGATTGTTCGGGGATGACAAGAATATTATATCAGCTTTTTGGGGTTTTTACAACAGGATTTTATTTTTTGCTCTCTCTTTTCAAGAGATTTATACAAACGGTATAATCGTTGGTCTTTTCGGACAAAAAGATTTTATCTCTCTTGACAATCCTTTTTTCGGTTGGTATAATGTCATTAATAAGATCGGAGGAATTTTTTATGGTAAAAACAAAGATCATATCATCACTTGAAAAATGCTTTCTTTCTCAGAGGGTAGAGGATTTTGAGACTCTTGGACAGATTTCCGCTCTGAAAAACGAGAGGCTTTCGTTTCAGTTCATATACCGCGCCGAGGGCGAGGAGGAGGCTGTCAGAAGGAGAGCCTACGTCACCCTTGAGGGTGAGCTCGCGAAATATGCTACGGTGAGAGCCGTTGAGCTTATCCCCTCCTGTATGCCTACCTACGTCGAGAGAAGAGACGACAATTATCTCTCTTATGAGGCGGGGCTATATCCCGATCTTCTCTGTCCGCTTTCTGACGGAAGAGTGTTTGTCAATAGGGAAGAGCTGCGCTCGGTGTGGATCACCGTGGATACAAGGGGAGAATATTTCGGAGAGAGCACACTTGAGGTGAAGCTTAACTCAATGGACAGCGGTAGGTTTCTCGGAGAAGCGAGTCTGAAGATAAAATTTATTGACAGGGAGCTGCCCGCTCAGAAGCTGAAATATACTCAGTGGTTCTATACCGACTGTCTTGCGACCCACTATGACTGCGAGGTCTTTAGTGAGCGTTGGTGGGGCATAGTTGAGAAATTCATAAAAGCCGCCGTGAGAAACGGTATCAATATGCTGCTCACGCCGACCTTCACACCGCCTCTTGACACGCACATAGGAACAGAGCGCCCGACGGTACAGCTTGTGGACGTCACTGTGACCGAGGGCGGATATGAATTCGGTTTTGAGAGGCTTGACCGTTGGCTCGACCTTTGCGCCGCTTGCGGAATAGAGTATTACGAGATAGCTCATTTCTTTACCCAGTGGGGCGCTGCTCACGCGCCGAAGGTAATGGCTACCGTTGGCGGAGAGTATAAAAAGATCTTCGGCTGGGATACAGATGCGGTCGGCGAGGAATACAACGGATTTTTGCATACCTTTATTCCCGCGTTTATAGCGCATATGAAGGAGAGAGGGGAGGACCGGAAGTGCTTCTTCCACATATCCGACGAGCCGAAGCCCGACAATCTTGAGCAGTATAAGCGTTCGAGAAACTCGATAATCTCGCTCCTTGACGGCTACACGGTAATGGATGCCCTTTCGAATTACGAGTTTTACGAGCAGGGGATCGTGTCGACGCCTATCCCCGCAAACAATCACATAAAGCCCTTCCTTGAGAACGGTGTGCCGAACCTCTGGACCTATTATTGCTGCAGTCAGACGAACGACGTCAGCAACAGATTTTTCGCTATGCCGTCCTACAGGACACGTTGCATAGGCTATCAGATGTATAAATTCGATATCGTCGGATTTTTGCATTGGGGCTTTAATTTCTATTATTCACGAGGCTCACTTGAATATGTAAATCCCTATCAGGACAGCACGGGCAGGTACTTCTCACCCTCGGGAGACACCTATTCGGTATATCCCGCCGAGAACGGAGAAGCGCTTGACTCGCTTCGCGCCGTAGTCTTCTACGACGCTCTTCAGGATATGCGCGCATTTGAGCTTTGCAGTGAGCTTTACGGAAAAGAGAAGACCGTCGCGGCTATCGAGGAGGCTGTGGGAGAGGTATCCTTCTATGTCTGCCCCCGCTCCGCGTCTCCCATTCTCGCAATGAGAGAGAAGATAAACAAAATGATAGAAGATAAAATGATATAAACGTAACAAAAAGCTCAGGCGGTTCAATTTGAACCGCCTGAGCTTTTATTTTTTATTAATGATCTACCTCATCGGTGTCCGAGAAGGTATCCTTATTTGTTTTGTTATCATCGTTGTCGGAGTCGTCCTTGTGGGAGTCATCGTCCTTTGGTGTATCGGAGCTGTCACCGTTCTTTTTGGTGTTCTCGGGCTTTTCCGTTGCCTTTTCCTCTGCCTCCGCCTCCTTGAGGCGCTTTTCTCTTTCAATGGCGCGTCTGCGCTCGTCGTTTTCCTCACGGCTGCGGCGCTTGCGTGCCTCGTTCATCTCCTCAAGCTCCTCAAAGGTGGGATCTCCCTCCATTGCCGCCTTGAACTGCTCACCGTCCATTATCTCGTTCTTTATAAGGAACTCGGATATAAAATGGAGCTTTTCAATATTTTCGCGGAGAAGCTGCTTTGCCTTTTCGTAGGACTCGGAGATTATAGCGTGGATCTCGCTGTCGATCTTAGCGGCGATCTCCTCGGAGTAATCCTGAGAGCTTGAAAAATCTCTGCCCAAAAATACCTCGCTGTGACCCGAGCCGAAGCGGCGCGGACCGAGAAGGTCGGACATTCCGAGCTGAGTGACCATCTTCTTTGCGATGTTGGTAGCGCGTTCGATGTCATTTGAAGCGCCTCCCGAGATGTCCCCGAAGATTATCTCCTCAGCGGCGCGTCCGCCGAGAAGCATAGAGATCTGCTCCTTGAGCTGATTTTTATAAACGCTGTAGCGATCCTCTGTAGGAGGATTGAGGGTATATCCGAGAGCGTTTCCGCTGGGAATGATCGATATCTGCTGAACGGGGTCTTGGGTGGGAAGAACGTGGGCAAGTATTGCGTGACCCGCCTCGTGGTAAGCCGTCTTTTTGAGCTCCTCGGGCTTTCTTGCGGCGGTCTTCTTCTTAGGACCTGCAATGACCTTTATGAAGGCGTCCTCGATGTCGTCCATACCGATAAGCTCCTTGCCTCGTCTCGAAGCGAGAAGCGCAGCCTCGTTCAGAAGGTTTGCAAGGTCTGCTCCCGTGAATCCCGCTGTGGTCTTTGCCACTTTCGCGAGGTCAACGGTGTCCTCAAGAGGCTTATTGCGCGAATGGACCTTGAGGATCTCCTCCCTGCCCTTGATGTCGGGATAATTGACGGTGATCTGCCTGTCAAAACGACCGGGGCGGAGAAGCGCGGGGTCAAGAATGTCGGGACGGTTGGTTGCGGCAATGACGATAATTCCGTCGTGAGAGCCGAAGCCGTCCATTTCAACCAGAAGCTGGTTGAGGGTCTGCTCACGCTCGTCGTGTCCGCCGCCGAGACCTGCGCCTCTGTGGCGTCCGACCGCATCTATCTCATCGATGAAGATGATGGAAGCGGGGGCTTTTCTCGCGTTTTCAAAGAGGTCACGGACTCTCGACGCGCCGACGCCCACGTACATTTCGACGAAATCAGATCCCGAGATCGAGAAGAAGGGAACTCCCGCCTCACCCGCAACTGCCTTGGCGAGAAGGGTCTTACCCGTACCGGGAGGGCCTACGAGCAGTACACCGTGAGGTATCTTTGCTCCGAGCCTTGAAAATTTCTTAGGATCTTTGAGGTAGTCGACTACCTCCTCGAGTTCTTCCTTTTCCTCGTCCGCGCCTGCCACGTCCTTGAAGAGCACCTTGTTTTTATCGTCAAGGTTAGGCGTTTTGACTCTTGCCTTGCCGAAGGAATTTATCTTGCCCGGGCCTGATTTTCCTCCCGCCTGACTCGAGAATACGAAATACACCACTATCACGAGTATGATGACCGCGAGATAGGGGAGGAATGCCACCCAGATCGGTATGCTCTTTTCGGGCATAAACTCATAGGAGACAAGGTTACTGTTATTGAGATAATATTCCTTGCAGTCCTCTCTGAGGTCGTCGTAGTGGCGAAGCTGGTATCCGACAGTTTTTGTATCGGAGATAGGCTTACCCTCGCCGTCGAGGTCGAGCTTACCCTCGGGATTAAGGATATGGACCTTCATTTGGAGGTAATCTGTGTCGTCCACCGTGAATTCGACCACGGCGTCCTGCTTGAAATAGTTGACGACGTCGCTGTATTTGATCTCCTCGGGCTTATCCTTGTTCAGAAGGAACATAATTATGAGGAAAACGCCGACGATCAATACCAGGTAGGAAAGCGCTACCTTCAGGTTGTTCTTTTTCATTTGATAATTGCCTTTCTTAAAATAATCGAGCTGAAAGATTTTTTATTTCGTATAGATCTCGGGCTTAAGGACACCGACGAAGGGAAGGTTTCTGTATTTTTCGTCGTAATCAAGTCCAAAGCCTACCACGAACTTGTCGGGTATCTGCATTCCGCAATAGTCGGGAACGAAATCGACCTCACGTCTTGAGGGCTTATCCAGAAGGGTACAGGTCTTGACGCTGTTTGCTCCTCTTGCTCTGAGATAGCTTGTGAGACGGCTGAGAGTGTTTCCGCTGTCGACGATATCCTCAATGATGATGAAGTCGGCGTCGCTGAGATCCTCGCGTCTGAGATCGAGGTGGATATTTATCTGACCCGAGGACATATATCCCGAGCCGTAGGAGGAGACCTTCATAAAGTCGAGCTCTACGGGCAGATGTATCTTCTTCATAAGCTCACAGGTGAACATAAGTGAGCCCTTGAGAATGCAGATAAGTACGAGCTTTTTATTTGTGTTTTTGTAATCCTCGTTGATCTGTGTCGCAATCCTGTCTGTGATATTATCTATCTCCTCTTCGCTTACGAGTACGGTTTCGATGTCGTTTAACATAATTTTTGTCCTTCCGTTTTTTTATTATTTTGGATCGAATTTTATTGAGATGGCTGTGTCACAGCCGTCCTTGGGAGCATATCCGTCTCGGACTCCGATAAAGGGTATTGCGACGATACCCGTGTCGTCGCATATCATGGGGATACGCGGACGAAGCTCTTGGGGTATCTTTTTTTCACACATCAGCTTTTTGACGCTTTTGCTCATATTGCAAATACGGATCTTATCGCCGTCGCGTCGTTCTCTTGCGTATGCAGTACCTACTATTTTAGCAGAATCAAGATACAAGTTCATTGATTTTTTGTAAATATTTTTGTACTTTTCTGTTTTTTCTATGATTATTTCGGAATCGGTCTGAGAGATCCTGTTTTCACCCTCGGAGAGTACCACCGAGAATTTTTTGAGGTCGGTATTCTTCGGTGGCGGTGGAAGCCTTGTAAAGCCTATCTTTCCCTCCTCAATCACGGCGCGGATACCCGCGGGGAGATTCAGTGAGGAATGGGGCTCGGCTTTTTTCGAGAGTGCCATAAGCGCCTCGACGTGGGTATATTCCAGCGTACCGCCTCCCGAGATCTCTCCGTAGAGCATCATAAGCGCTCGGGTGGTTATAGCGTAGGGCGAGCCGTTTATCATTTTACAGCTTACAAAGTAGCCCTCTCTCGCCTCCTCGAGAAACCATTCCGCCATACTCTGAAGACAGAGAGCGTCCTGTCTCAGTGACTCTGACATTCTCGCCGCCGCCTTTTCGGCGTCGGGGCAGATAGTCTTAAGCTCGGGAATGATTCTGTTTCTTATTCTGTTTCTCGTATATTCCACGTCGGTATTCGTGCTGTCGGTAACGAAGTCGATCGAGTTATCCTCGCAGTAGCGGAGGATCTCCCTTCGGCTCATTCGAAGTATCGGTCGGACTATAGTTCCGCCGTCGATATCCCGAGTTCTGGGAATTCCGCAAACACCGCCGAGGGCAGCGCCTCTTGAGATGTTGAAGAGCACCGTTTCAAGGTTGTCGTCGGCATTGTGGGCGACAGCAAGTATCGGGATAGAGTTTTCTCTCATTATTTCCGAGAAGAATTCGTATCTTACGTCTCTTGCGGCGGTCTCGACACTGAGTCCCCGCTCCTTGGCGATAGCGGGAAGATCGGCTTTCAGAAGGAAGAGGCGTATTCCGTAGCTTTCGCAGCAGTTTTTGCAGAAGAGCTCGTCTCGGTCTGCCTCAGCGCCTCTTATTCCGTGATTTACGTGAGCGGCATAGACCTGAGCGCCCACCGCTCTGCCGTAATTTACAGCCATATGGAGAAGCGCCCCCGAGTCCGCCCCGCCCGAGAAAGCCACAAGTATCGGCGAGTCGGTCCTCTCTCCCGCAAGGTCGTGGGGAGAGGTGAAGAGAGGGGGAAGGGAATATTTTTTGCTTTTTTCGTTCATTCTCGGCTATCCCTCGTTTTCGGTAGCAAGTGTTCTGAACTTGGTGAAGCGTCCTATCCAGCCCATTTTTATATTTCCCGTTGAGCCGTGACGGTTCTTTGCCACTATGACCTCGGCGATATTTCCCTCGTCCTGATTTCCCTCGGTCTTATAATATTCATCTCTGTAAAGGAAGATTACCGTATCGGCGTCCTGCTCGATAGCTCCCGAGTCACGAAGGTCGGAAAGCATAGGTCGCTTGTCGGTTCTTGACTCAGGTCCGCGGGAGAGCTGAGCGCAGCAGATGACGGGAACCATAAGCTCCTTAGCCATTATCTTAAGGGCTCTCGATATATCCGCCACCTCCTGAACTCTGTTGTCGCTTCGTCTGTCACTCTGCATAAGCTGGAGGTAGTCGATGACCACGAGTCCGAGATTGGTTATTCTGCGGAGCTTTGATTTCATTCCCGTTACCGAGATACCCGAGGTATCGTCGATAAGGATATCACAGCTTGCGAGCTTTGAGGTAGCCGCGGCGATATCCTCCCACTGCTTTTTGTCGAGCTTACCCGTTCTGAGGGCGTAGGAGTCTACCATAGCCTCGCTGGAGATAACTCTTGAAACAAGCTGCTCAGCCGACATTTCAAGAGAGAAGAGGCAGACCTTTTTCTTGGTCTGAAGCGCCACGTTGGTGGCAATATTGAGCGCGAAGGAGGTCTTACCCATACCGGGGCGCGCTCCTATAAGGATAAGGTCGGAGTCACCCATTCCCGCAAGGACGTTGTCGAGCCCCGAGAAGCCTGTTCTCGTTCCCTGAGCCGCCTCGCCCTCGGTCGCCATTGTGTGAAGGTTTTTATAGACCTCACCGATTACCTCGCGGATATGTCTGAAATTTTTGGTGTCTCTGCCCTGAGCGATATCGAAGATACGGCTCTCGGCGTAGTTGATAACCTCGCCCGCGTCGCCCTCCTCGCTGTATGCCGTGTCGGAGATATCCGAGCAGACCTCGATAAGCTGACGCAGAAGGCTCTTCTGCTTCACTATAGCGGCGTAGTCCTTTATATTCAGCGCGTTCGGCACTGTCTGACACAGGGTCTTGATATAATCCTGACCGCCCGATTTGCTATATATCCCCTTAGTTACCAGCATATCTATCAGCGTGACGATATCTATCTCCTTGTTCGCCAGGAAAAGCTCGTGCATTGCCGTGTATATCTGGGAATGCTCTGTGAGATAGAAGTCGGTCGCCGAAACGCCGTCGGCTATGTCGTTCAGCGCGTCGGGGTCAACGAGTATCGCTCCGAGGAGCGACTGCTCGGCTATCAGCGAAAAGGGCAGCTTTTTAGTCAGTTGTTCTTCCATATTATAATATCTGCCTTTGCAATATTTTAAATTCTCTTTTTTTTATTGAAATAAAGGAAAATGCTTACTTTATTTACTGTTTGCTTGTGACCTCAACGGCGATCTTTCCGTTAACGCCCGTGTAAAGGTGAGCGTCGGCGGAGAATCTGCCAAAGGACTTGATCGGCACGGGGAGTGTGATCTTCTTTTTATCGATAACGATACCGTGCTGCTTCTCAAGGGCTTCGGCGATATCCTTGGTGGTTACCGAGCCGTAGAGCTTCTTGTCAGGTCCTGCGGCGTATTCGAATCTGAGGACGATATCCTCAAGCTTTTTTGCGATATCCTTTGCGTTCTGGGTATCAACGTCGATCTTATGCTGCTTTGACGCTTCTTTGTTCTTTATCTCGTTGATCGACTTAGCGTCTGCGGGGATAGCTAACTTTTTGGGGAGTAAAAAGTTCCTCGCGTATCCGTCAGAGACCTCGACCATCTGATCCTTTTTGCCCTGACCCTTAACGTCTGCAAGTAAAATTACCTTCATTATTATATTCCTCCGAATTGTATATTCTTAAATGATTATTTTTTTCCGTTTTCCGTAAGATATTCGTCTATAGCGTTCTTGATAAGCTTCTTTGCCTCCTCAAGGGTCGCTCCCGAAACAGAAGCGCCCGCCATATCGAAATGTCCTCCTCCGCCGATCTTCTCGAGGATGAGCTGAACGTTGATAGTTCCGTTTGAGCGAGCCGATACGTGAATGACCTCGCCTATCTTCACGAGGGCGAAGGCGGCGTTGACCTCCCTCACCGTCAGAAGCTTGTCAGATGCCTTTGCCGCGGCAATTCTGTCGTGAGGAGAGCCCGTACCCTCGCTTGTGGTGATAGCAAGCTGGTCGCGGTATATCTCAACTCTCGCGCCGAAGACCGCCTCAGCACGGTAGTCCTCGAAGGCTTCATTGAAAAAGGTTCTCGCGATCTCGGTGTTAGCGCCCGCTCCGCGAAGGTAGAGGGCAGCCGAGAAGGTACGTGTTCCGACCGTTCTTGTAAAGTTCTTTGTATCCACCATAATTCCCGAGAGAAGAATGGTCGCCTCCTCCTTTGTGAGCGTTCCCACGGGGATACTCTGCTCGAGGATCTCGGAGACAAGCTCGCAGGCTGAGGAAGCCGAGGGGTCTATAAAGGAATAGAGGGGCTCGGTCTTGAATTCTTCCTTCTTTATATGGTGGTCTATGATAAAGGTCTTATTTGACTTCTCGGCGATCTCGGGAGCTTCGAGAATGGTGAAGTTATTCGCGTCAACGATGACGAGAAGAGTTCCAAACTCGCACTCCTCGAGACCGTCCTGCGCGTCGATGAAGATATGCTTGTACTCCTCGTTTTCAAGGAGCTTTTCGGTAGAGGCGAGGAAGTTGGTATTTTCCTTGTCGATAACGACTCTCACTCTTGTTCCGAGGTGCATAGCGAGTCTTGCCACGCCGATACACGCGCCGATAGAGTCGAAGTCGGGATTTCCGTGTCCCATTACGATAACGTTTGAGGCGTTGGCAACCTCGGAATAGAGCTTATTTGCCACCATTCTCGAGTGTACCCTTGTTCTCTTCTGCTGACCCTTTGTGAGTCCTCCGAAGAAATTGACACCCTTTTCGTTTTTAACTACTACCTGGTCTCCGCCGCGCTGAAGGGCAAGGTCGAGAGAGGAGAGCGCGTCGCGCTCTCTTTCCATAAGTGTCTTTCCCGTGATGGCGACACCCATAGATACCGTTACGGGGAGGGTATCGTCGTCTATTCTCACGTTTCTTATATCGTCGAGGACGCTGAATTTATTCTTTATGCACTTAACGAGAGCCTCTCTGTTAAGGAACATAATATATTTGTCTCTGTCGTATTCGCGGATCACGGCATTGAGACCGTTTGCGAAATCCTTGAGTATCCTTCCCACCTTGGAGGCTTCCTCGCGGTAGCTTCCCTTGGACTGATTAGCCAGCTCGTCGAGGTTATCGATGACGATATACGCCACAGCGGGGGTCTCGGCAAAATGGAGATCGGTTATCTCGGTGAGCTTTGTTATGTCGTTGAATACCATCATATAGTAGACGTGTCCGTTTGAGTGGACGGGGTGGCAGGAGATATCGAATTTTCTGCCGCCCAGCATACAGGAGGTCTTTGGCGGTGTGGATCTCTTATTGTCATCCTCTGTTTCCTGCTGAAGCTCGTCGCTCTTTTCGATCTCGGATATGAAGGATCTGAAATCAAGGTCACAGATATCGTTGATATCAAGGTTGAAGTAGGTGTCAAGATCTCCCGACGCCTCCTTCATTGCCGCGTTGACGGTAACAATCTTGCCGTTTTCTGTTATGACGGCGTAGGGCAGGTCCACGTGATCTCTGAACGCGGTGATTACTCCGCTGTTCTGCTCCTCCGAGGCTCTTGTTTCAGCCTTGTAGATAGCCATCTTACGTCTTCCGAGAAGGAAGATAACGACAGAGATGACCGCGTAGATGAATATGAAGAACAGACCGCAGCCCGCGGCGTTTATTTCGGTATAGGCGCAGATCGCCGTGTGGGTCGCCATAAGTACGATGGCGAGTATGATATAAAGCCTTGAAGGTAGCTCTTCTATGCGATTGAAAAAATCGAATTTTTTATTTGACATAGCTTATACCTTTCTGAAAATTAATGTAGTTTTGAATGCTTACTGTTTATTTTGTTTTTCCTTAACCTTTTTCATAACTCCGTTGAGGATTATAATGACCGAGCCCGCAAGAGCCCCGATCACCACAACAAAGGGAGCGATCTGAAGGGCGAGGGTGGGCATAAAGAAGACGGTGAGCACGAGAAGCGCGTATATCACAGTTCCGAGGCACGAGCCCTTTTTGGTCATAGTGAATATCCTGAACATAACGAGAGCGGTATAGAACATACCGGGCATCAGCATAAGCAGAATATTCAGTGCTGTTGCCGCTACCGTTACGTCCTCCTCTGCCGAGAAGACAGCCGCGATGAAGGTCATAGTAAGGAATATGACCGCTGAGGGGATACTCATATTGAAGGTGACGAGGGATCTTATTTTTTCCTTATCCTCAAAGCTTCTCTGGATAAAGACGTTTGCCGTCATTCCGTGGAATGAAAAGGCGAGTATCAGAGAGGTCACCGCGAATATGGCGGGGATAATGAGGAATATAAGGTAGATATAGCTTTCAGCCATAGCCGTTACGTCCGCCGCTGTTATATCGGCAAATTCCTTGAGGGATATATAGACGCTCTCGCTTACGAAGCTTACCAGAAAGCTTCTCGCTCTGTCAAGTCCCGAATGGAGAGGGGCAAGGTCGAGCCCGAAGCGGTACACGTAGAAGCCGACAGCAGCAAGTGCGGGAACAGCTCCGACGGCGATCGAGGTACGGAGTATCGTTGACACTCTCGGAACTCTCTTTTTTATCGAGAGAGCGAGGGTCAGCGCCGCGGGGAGGTGCAGAAGCGCCAGCGCGCTGAAGGGAATGCTTCTTATTGTGATAAAAGCCGCCGCGAAGGATACCGTCGGGATCGCCAGAAGCAGGATCACTTCTCCTTTGCTCTCAGACGTCGAGAAGAGATAGGCGGTGACCACAGTCGAGGTAATGAGGGCGGCTGCCATTCCCGCAATGGGAGTTCCCATAAGGAAGCAGACCAGCAGGAACAGGCTGTAGGTGAGAACGGGGCGGAAAGAGCCCGCGGTGTTATAATAGGCGAATACGCCGAGAAAAATAGCGACTATCGAGGCTGCCTCAAGTATCGGTGCTTCTATGCTCGTGAGTGTGAAGACACAGGGCAGATAGTAGCAGAGAAGGAGCAGGGCAACGTAAATAAAGGGTTTATTAAGGGGCTTGGGGCGAGGGGCTTTTATCTCCCTTGCGCCTTTTGTGAGAAATTCTTCGGAGTTCAATTTAACCTCTTTCTTTTATACATTATCAATATAAACAATTATCCTATTATAACAGTATATCATAAAAAAAGAGATTTGTAAACAGGAAAACGAAATAATTATATACAAAATGAAGAGAAAAAAGATGTGGGAATGAGTCAAAATAAAAAATATTGAAGAAAATGTGAAAAACCTATTGCAATCCGAGAAAAAATGTGGTATACTGTTTACAGCAAATGTTGAGAGTGGGTTTGAAAAGACCCACTCTTAATTGTTGATTGGGCGCAAAGCGCGCCGAATTACTGAGGAAAGGCGGAATATTTATGGCTAAAAATCCAAGCATAGCGGAAACGGTCGCCGCTCTTGCGTCGCCACTCGCCGAGGAGTTCGGATATTTTCTCTGGGACGTGGAGTACGTTAAGGAGGGCGGAAGAAAGATCCTTCGCATCACCATCGACTCGGAAGATGGCATTACGGTGGACGACTGCGAGAAGCTTCACAGAGCTATCGATCCCGTTCTCGACGAGGCAGACCCCATTGAGGAGGCTTACTACCTTGAGGTCAGCTCACCCGGAATTGAGAGAGAGCTCAGAACAGATATGCACATCGAGGCGTGTGAGGGCTGGGATACCGAGGTAAGACTTTATGCCCCGATCGATGGGTCAAAGGTATTCCGCGGAAAGCTTTTGCCTCTCGGAGAAAATCGAGAGGTGAGGATCGACTCAAAGGGAGTTATCCGTGAATTTGAGCGCGGCACGGTAGCGAAGCTCAAGACCTATTTTGAATTCTAAAAAATTAACCCCGTACGGGGCGGCAGAGAGCCGAAAAATGAAAGGATAAGAAAATGAACAAGGAATTTTTTGTTGCTCTTGACCTTCTTGAGAAGGAAAAGGGTATTCCCAAGGACTATATGATCGAAAAGATCGAAGCGGCACTTCTTTCGGCGGTAAAGAAGGAGTACGGAAGCAGCGCTCTTATGAGAGTCGCTATCGACCCCGTCAAGGAGGACATCAAGGTCTACCAGCAGAGAGAGGTGGTCGAGGAGGTAACAAATCCTCAGTGCCAGATATCTCTTGAGGAGGCAAAGGCGATCAGCAGAAGATACGACATCGGAAAGATGGTCGAGAACGAGGTCAAGACAAAGAACTTCAGAAGACTCAGCGCGGCTGCCGCAAAGTCGGTCATCATTCAGGGTATCCGCGAGGGTGAGCGCAAGGCTATGCAGGACGCTTACGAGAGCAAGCGCGAGGAGATCATCACGGCGACCGTCAGCAAGATCGATCCCGATAACGGAAACGTAGTTCTTGAGACGGGAACGAGCCGCGCGGTACTTATAAAGGGTGAGCAGATCCCCGGTGAGACCTTCACGGTAGGCGAGAGAATAAAGGTCTTCGTGCTTGAGGTAAACAGAGAGCTCCGAGGTCCTCTTGTAACTCTCTCGAGAGTTCACGCGGGTCTTGTGCGCCGTATGTTTGAGCTTGAGATCCCCGAGATCCAGGAGGGTCTTGTGCTTGTTAAGGGTGTATCCCGTGAGGCAGGCTCGAGAACAAAGGTCGCGGTCTGGTCGAGAGACGATGACGTGGACGCTGTCGGCTCTTGCATAGGTAACCACGGTATGAGAATATCGGGCATCGTTAACGAGCTCCGCGGAGAGAAGATCGATATCGTTAAGTACAGTGAAAATCCCGAGGAGTACGTTGCGGCGGCTCTTGCTCCCGCTACGGTAAAGTCGGTTGAGATGACGGGCGAGAGATCCTGCAAGGTCATCGTCGACGCCGATCAGCTCTCACTTGCTATCGGCAAGGAGGGTCAGAACGCGAGACTTGCGGCTAAGCTCACGGGTATGAAGATAGACATTAAGTCCGAGTGATCGGAAAAAGGATTCATTAAGTAAACCTTGAGGGGAGAGACAAATGGAACAAAAAAAGAGGAAGATTCCCGAAAGACAGTGCCTTGGCTGTAACGAAAGAAAGCCAAAGGTCGAGCTGCTTCGTGTGGTAAGGTCTCCCGAGGGAGAGGTCTCCCTTGATTTTACGGGAAAGAAATCCGGTAGGGGCGCATATATATGCAGATCGCTCAAGTGCTTGCAGAGGGCGAGAAAATCACACAGGATAGATAAAAACCTCGAATGCTCAGTACCCGATGAGGTGTATGACAGAATGGAGACAGAGCTTTCAGAGTATGAGTGAACCGATGATAATCGATGAAAAAAAGCTACTTTTCGCTCTTGGGCTTTGCGCGAGAGCGGGTAAGCTTACGGCAGGCGTGCCGATGGTATGCGAGGCGCTGAGAGAGCGCGGCTTGAAAAAGCCTCGGGCGGTCTTTATGGCGTCGGACGTATCGGAAAATACGCGTAAGAAATTGTCCGACAAGTGCGGATTTTACGGGGTGAGGCTCGTGAGGCTCGGTTGCGGAGCTTTTGAGCTTTCCCGTGCCGTTGGCAAGTCGTCAGATGTGGCGGCGGTTGCAGTGGCTGATAAACAGCTTTATTCTCTTACAGAAAAATATTTCCGATCAGATGATTCGGTTTGATCATCACTAAATGAAGTCTTTGATTCGATACGAAAGGACATGGTATAACGAATGGCAAATTTTAAAGTAAGTCAGATCGCGAAGGATATGAACATAAAAAACAAGGATATCGTCGATATCCTTGCCTCAAAGGGTATAAGTGTTAAGTCTGTTCAAGCGGCTCTTGAGCCCGATCAGTTTGACATTCTCTTTGAGTCTCTCACAAGAGAAAATCAGATCGACGATATAGATAAGTATATGAGCGGAGAAACTTATATACCGAAAAAGCAGAAGGAGAAGCCCAAGAAGGAAGAGGCTGCTCCCGTGGCGGAAGCACCTAAGAAGGTCGAAGAGCCCAAGAAAGTCGAAGAGCCTAAGAAGGCAGAAGAGTCCAAGAAGGCGGAAGCGCCTAAAAAGGCGGAAGAGAAGCCCGCTCGCGCTCCCGAATCGAAGCCTGCCTTTGAGAAGAAGCCCGAGGAGCAGAGAAGAGCTCCCGAGCAGAGACCTCAGGGCGCGGAGAGAAGACAGGAGGGTCAGAAGCCTTGGCAGCAGAGCGCAGACAGACCTCAGAGAGATAACAATAACAGAGATCAGCGAGGCGAGGCAAAGCCCTGGCAGCAGAGAGACGGTCAGCAGAGACCCGCTCAGCCTCAGAGAGAGGGCGGCTTTGGAGCAAGACAGCCTCAGAGAGATGGCGGATTTGGCGCAAAGCCACAGGGTGATAACAGACAGGGACAACGCTTCGGTCAGCAGCAGAAGAGCTTTGACCGCCAGGGCGGCGGTATGCCCTTCAAGGATAAGGATGATTACAGACAGGTGGGCGGTCCTAAGGAAAAGTTCAAGCCTCAGCCTATAATCAGAAGTCAGACACAGAAGGGCGACGAAAATCCCAAGACACGAGGAGCAACGAGAGTCGTTGATATGAGAGCCGGCTCGGTCGACCTTTCCAAGTACGACGAGAAGCTCGACTCCTTCATACCCGATTCGGCTATCGATCTTCGCGGCGGAAACCAGAGGGTCAAGAAGCAAGCTCCCCAGAACAACAAGATGGGAATGGGCGGCAAGAAGGATAAGAACGCAAAGGCAAAGAAGTCGTCTGCTCCCGTTACCAAAGCGCCCATCAGCGTGACCCTTCCCGAGGAGATAGTGGTCAGCGATCTCGCGTCGAGACTTAAGGTCACATCCTCCGAGGTGGTAAAGCGCCTTATGATGCTTGGAATGATGGTAACGGTAAACCAGACTGTCGATTACGACACTGCGGCGATAGTTGCCGAGGAGATGGGTATTTCGGCGACCAAGGAGGTCGTTGTTACAATTGAGGAAAGGCTCTTCGAGGAGGAGGTGGACGACGAAAGCAAGCTTCTTCCCAGAGCGCCCGTAGTCTGCGTTATGGGTCACGTTGACCACGGTAAGACCTCGATACTTGACGCTATCAGACACACAAGAGTTACCTCGGGCGAGGCAGGCGGTATCACACAGCATATCGGTGCTTACAGAGTTAAGGTAAACGGTCAGGACATCACCTTCCTTGACACTCCCGGACACGAGGCGTTCACGGCAATGAGAGCGAGAGGCGCTCAGGCGACCGATATCGCGATCCTCGTTGTTGCCGCAGACGATGGAATTATGCCCCAGACCATAGAGGCTATCAGCCACGCGAAGGCGGCGGGGGTTGATATAATCGTTGCTATAAACAAGATGGATAAACCCACGGCTAATCCCGATGCCGTAAAGCAGGAGCTTACAAAGTACGACCTCGTTCCCGAGGAATGGGGCGGCGACGTTATCTGCGTTCCCGTGTCGGCTCTCACAAAGCAGGGTATCGACGATCTTCTTGAGAACGTTCTGCTCGTGGCAGAGGTCAAGGAGCTTAAGGCTAATCCCAACAGACACGCAAAGGGTATCGTTATCGAGGCTAAGCTCGACAAGGGAAGAGGACCTGTGGCTACTGTGCTCGTTCAGAACGGTACGCTCCGCAACGGAGACATCGTTATCGCGGGAACTGCCGTAGGACGTGTAAGAGCTATGACCGACCACAACGGCAAGGTAGTCAAGGAGGCAGGGCCTTCTGTTCCCGTTGAGATCATCGGTCTTGCTGACGTTCCTCAGTCGGGAGACGAGTTCAACGCCGTTGAGGACGAGAGAATGGCAAGAATGCTTGCGGATCAGCGTAAGGCTAAGGCGAAGGAGGAGACCTTCAAGGCGAACGCGAGAGCTAACCTTGACGATCTTTTCGCTCAGATATCCGAGGGAGTCAAGGAGCTTAACATCATCGTCAAGGCTGACGTTGGCGGCTCTGCCGAGGCAGTTAAGCAGTCACTTGAGAAGATCTCCAACGATGAGGTCAAGGTCAGAGTTATCCACGCCGCGGCGGGCGGTATCAGAGAGGGCGACGTTATGCTCGCATCTGCCTCCAACGCTATTATCGTCGGATTTAACGTACGTCCCGACAAGGCGGCTATCGACAGTGCTGAGAGACAGAATGTCGATATTCGTACCTACAGGATCATTTATGATTGCATAAATGAGATCACAGAGGCGATGAAGGGTATGCTTGCTCCCAAGTTCAGGGAAAATCTCCTTGGACACGCCGAGGTAAGACAGACTATTCACGTTCCCAACGTTGGAACTATCGCGGGATCTTACGTTCAGGACGGTAAGGTTGCCCGTTCGGCTATGATAAGAGTAGTCCGTGACGGTGTGGTCATATTCGAGGATAAGATCTCCTCACTCAAGAGATTCAAGGATGACGCCAAGGAAGTGGCTCAGGGCTACGAGTGCGGTATCGGACTTGACCGCTTCAACGATATCAAGGTTGGAGATATTCTTGAGGCGTACGTTATGGAAGAGATCGAAAGATAATAAAAAAATCGGAAGTCATATGACTTCCGATTTTTTTTGCTATGTACTTGTAATTTTCGAAATGATGATGTATAATAACCGTACAATAAAACTTGGAGGTGCAATATGTGTACTATAGCGGGATACGCGGGTTCAAGGCAAGCCGCGCCCATACTTATCGAAATGATGAGGAAGGAAGAGTTTATGGACGGAGGTCTCAGTACGGGAATAGCAACCGTTCACGAGGGCAAGCTGTATACGGCAAAGGTGACGGGAGATGTCGACGAGCTTCTCCGTACTTATGACGTTGAGAATTTTCCCGGAACTGTTGGCATAATCCACACACGCACGTCGGGAGATCTGGTGTCTCACGCTCACCCGTTTATGAGCGAGGACCGAGAGCTGGCACTTGTTGAGAACGGTACGTACCGAGAGGTGAGCTGCCCTGAATTCTGGAAAATGTCGGACAGTATAATGAAATATTTCTATGACCGCGGAACTAAGATCGACAGCGCTTATGATAACGAACGCGCAAAGAACCGACTCCCCAACGGTCAGAGCTATCACTATATCGAGCCTTATGCGCTTATGATCGGAGAGATGATAAAGGATAAAAAGCCCGAGGAGCTTGCGACGGAAATTCCACGCGCTATCGCAAAGGCACTCTCGATCCTGCCCGACGATACCGTATTTCTCACTGTACACGCAAAGCTCGATAACACCATAACTCTCGGAAATATGTCCCGACCTATGACCTGTGGATTTGGCGATGGTGAGGTCTATCTTGCCACGAGCGCTATGGCTTTCCCCGATGAGATACAGAAAAGACCGATAGTCACGATTCCGCCCACGACCGTGGCGCAGGTGACGCCCGATGGACTTAAGATAACGAACGAGAGGATCGAAGGAACGAGGGTCGAGCAGGTGGATTACAGAATAGCGGCGTATATCCGCACCGAGATGGAAAAGCTTCTTTTGGAGAAGCACATAGGCGTTCCCGAGATGCCATGTTACACCGATTGGAGAGAGGTGTGGAGCAAGCCCTATACCGAGTGCGAGAAATATAAGCCCGAGAACGCTCTCTTCAAGCCCTATGCTGCCGTGCTTTACGAGGCGCTCTGGAGCTTCCACAAGGAGGGCAGACTCCACAGCGCGGTCGAGGTGAATGAACGCGGCAGAAGAGTTCTCAGATTCTGGCTTGATAAGTAATTAAATTAATGCTCCTCCCCCTTTTCGTCGCGGACTTTCTTCGCGAGAGCGAGGGCGCGGAGGCGGAGCCTGAACGCCGAGCTTCTTCCAATGCCGAGAAGCTCGGCGCATCGGTTTATGCTCTCGCCGCGTACATAGTGGTAGTAGAGCAGCAGCTTTTCGTCGGAGTTTGGCAGACTCATAATAAAATGGCGTATCTCAAACATACGCGCCCGAGCCAGGGGGGCTTCGCCCACCGACTCGAGATCCAAGCCGTCAGCACCGAAAAATTCCTTTTCATAACGGTCGAGGCGCAAGAGCTTTCGGTTGAGCCCGTAGCCCTTGAGATACTCCTCGATCTCGCGAAGCTCGCCGTCTGTGACGGCGTTATTTTTTTTGATATTATCCTTCATCATTGTTTTTCGCTGGGTCGTATTTTCCGCGGATATCGTTGAAGAGCCTGTCAGAACACTTAAAACAATACGGTTTTCCGTATGAAAACTCCACTATATCATCCTCTCTCAAAAGTGAGCCGCACAGGGCGCAGCGGCATATCACCCGCCCCCTTTCGGCGCTTCTGCCCTCGTAATTGGGACATCCTGCGGGACAAAGGTATTTACCGCAAAATCGACACATTTTTTCTCCTTTTTTATAAACGCTATTGACAAATACAAGGAAATGTTTTATAATATCCTTGTGTAATATATTATATCGCATTTCCGAAGCATTGTCAATAGATAATTCGGAATTCATAAGTATTTGTTGAAAAGCACAAAAGAGGTGTCGAAATGGACTATAAAAAATTCGAGGCTTTGTTGAAAAGTAATAATACCACAGTGTATAAGGTCTCAAAGGCGACGGGGATTGCCCAATCTACCTTTTCCGATTGGAAGAGCGGAAGATCGACTCCGAAGGCGGATAAGCTGAAGAAGATCGCCGACCATTTCGGGGTAGGGATCGGATACCTTATGGACAGCGAGACCTATCCGATATCCGAGATGTCGGGTATCGACCCGAGGGGGAGCAGAAAAGTGCCGATAATCGGCGAGATCCGCGCGGGAAGCCCGATAATCACCAATGAGAGCGTTATAGGCTACGAATATGCCGACGTTGACGGAATAGAGGACTATTTCTTCCTCAAGGTCAAGGGCGACAGTATGAAGAACGTGGGAATGATAAACGGCTCTATAGTGCTTTTTCACAAGCAGCAATATGCCGAGAACGGTGATATTGTCGCCTGCCTTGTGGGGGGCGAATGTGCCACTGTCAAGCGCTTCTGGAGGGATCACAAGCGGGTGAGGCTTATTCCCGAGAACGAGGAATACGAGCCCCTTGAGCTTTCCACCGACGATTTTGAGGCGGGTGAGGCGAGAATACTCGGCGTTGCCGTTGAGGTAAAGATCAAGCTTTGATCGAAGGAGATTAGAATGATTTCAATAAGCGTAAATAAGCTGTCGCTGTCCTTTGGCACGAGTGAGCTTTTTTCCGACGTTACCTTTGCCCTTAACGAGGGTGACAGGCTTGGCATTATAGGTGTCAACGGCTGCGGAAAATCAACTCTTTTCAAGCTGATAACGGGAGAGTATCAGGCTGACAGCGGAAATATCTATATATCCAAGGACAAAACTCTGGGTATCCTCCGCCAGGACGGTGCTTTCGAGCATTTCGGCGAGGGAGGAAGAGAGCTGAGCGCTCTCGAGGTGATGTATTTTTCCTTTCCCGAGCTACTCGAGCTTGAAAAAAAGCTCAGGGAGCTTGAGAGAGTGCTGTCCGAGAAGAGCTTTACAGAGGGTAGAGACGAGGAGTCCTACGCCTCGGAGTTCGCGAGGCTGAACGAGAGGTTTATTGCCGAGGGCGGTCTTGAGTTCAGGGGAAGATGCGCCTCGACCCTTCTTAAGATGGGCTTTGACGAAAGAGCTATGGCTCTGCCCTTTGAGCTTTTGTCGGGAGGGCAGAGGACCAGACTCGCGCTCTCCCGCGAGCTCTGCCGTGAGCCGGATATTCTGCTGCTCGACGAGCCCACGAACCACCTTGATATCGAGACTCTCGGGTGGCTCGAGAGCTTCCTTGCCTCCTATAAAAAGACCTTGCTCGTTATCTCCCACGACCGCTATTTTCTCGACAAGGTCACGAACAAGACCCTTGTGATCGAGAACAAGCGGGCGGCGATCTACAACGGCGGATATACGAAAAGTATGAAGCAGAGGGAGACCGACAGAGAGATAGCCGAGAGGCATTACAGAAATCAGCAGAAGGAGATCGCCCGTCAGGAGGCGTATATCGCGCAACAGAGGGCGTGGAACAGAGAGCGGAATATAATCGCCGCCGAGAGCCGACAGAAGCTGCTCGACAAGATGACACTTGTGGAAAGACCAAAGGAAGCGCCGAAGCCCGTCAATATAAGATTTTCTTCGTCTCTTGCAAGCGGAAACGACGTGCTGACCGTCAAGGAGCTCTCCTTTGCCTTCCCCGATATGGTGAACGAGAAGCTGATCGACTCCCTTTCCTTTGTGGTGAAGAAGGGTGACAGGCTCTTTATAGTCGGTCCTAACGGCTGCGGAAAGTCAACGCTTATAAAGCTTATGATGGGCAGACTTATGCCCACGGGCGGATATATCGAGTCGGGATATAACGTGCAGGTGGGGTATTACGATCAGGAGAATCAAAATCTCACGGCGGAAAACACCGTCATTGACGAGCTCTGGAATGCCTACCCCACACTGACCTCGCTGAAGATAAGGAACACTCTTGCGCTTTTCAGGTTCTTCGGTGACGACGTCTTTAAGAGCGTGTCTATGCTCAGCGGCGGAGAGAGGGCAAGGCTTACCCTCGCGAAGCTGATACTTTCCGAAATGAACGTGCTTATACTCGACGAGCCCACAAACCATCTTGATATAGACTCCCGCGAGGCGCTTGAAAAGGCGCTTGAGGAGTTTGATGGAACTGTCATAACCGTCTCTCACGACAGATATTTTCTCTCAAAGCTTGCGACGAGGATAATCGATATGACGGCGGAGGCGGGATCGTCATACGCCGACATAAGGGTCACAAGAAGAGGCGACGCCTATGAGGAGCTGACGAGCGACAGAGAGAGAAGAAGTCTTCTTTCGGAGGGCTCTTCTGCTCCGACCGCCAATTCCGAGAGCGCGGGAAGCGCAAAGGAGCAGTATCTTCTCAACAAGCAGAAGAACGCCGAGGAGAGAAAGCAGAAAAAACGTCTCGAGAGGCTTGAAGCCGAGGCGAAAAAGCTCGAGGAGGAGCTTAGGCGGGTCGAGGCTGAGATGATGGGCGAGGCGGCTACCGACTATATACGTGTGGCGGAGCTTGACGCGAGAAAGAATGAAATAGAAGAGCGTCTTCTCGAGATATACGAGGAGATATAAAAAAGGCTGTCGTATCGGTCACGGTGATCGGTACGGCAGCACTTTTTGGTTAGAGAAAACCACCCGCGGGTGGTTCAGTAGAGGCTTTTGCCGTTGAACAATCCCGCCGCAGCGACAGCCTTCCCCAGCGGGGGAAGGTGGCACGGCGTAAGCCGTGACGGATGAGGTG
>SVSX01000075.1 GCA_015064085.1 Oscillospiraceae bacterium
AAGGAGGGCGATGCATAGCATCGGGATCTAAGAAACGGGAGCAGTATGCTCTTGCCCGAGATCCTGCTCGGCTACGCCTCGCACTGCTACGCAGTTCGACTCCGCTACGCTCCGCTCAGGATGACACAGGGGGAGCGTCTCGCTTAAACAGTGTTTGCTTCGCAAACTTACCCCCGCCCAAAAAACTTTAAAGCTTTTTTCTTTTACCCATATTGAAGCAGAAAGCGTTTTTTGACACCGCTTGTCGGCAGAATGACACGGATGAAAAGGAGAACGAATGTATTACGTTTATATACTTACAAACAAAACCAATACAGTAATGTACATCGGTGTAACCAATGATTTGCGACGGCGCTTGTACGAACATAAAAATGAGCAAAGTGAAGGTTTTACAAAAAAATATCACACTCATAAGCTCGTCTATTTTGAGGACTATTCCGAGGTAAACGCTGCAATAGCAAGGGAAAAACAGTTAAAAAGGTGGGTACGAGCGAAAAAAATCTGGCTTGTGGAAACTAAAAATCCAAGTTGGGATGATTGGAGCGAAGGATTTATTTAGTCGAACATATCCCGCAGGGCAATAACCCCCTATGTGTCATCCTGAGCGAAGCAAACAATTGAATATTGTTTGCGTAGTCGAACCCGACGAAAGGAGGGCGATGCATAGCATCGGGATCTAAGAAACGGGAGCAGTATGCTCTTGTCCGAGATCCTGCTCGGCTACGCCTCGCACTGCTACGCAGTTCGACTCCGCTACGCTCCGCTCAGGATGACACAGGGGGGGAGCGTCTCGCTTAAACAGTGTTTGCTTCGCAAACTTACCCCCGCCCAAAAACTTTAAAGCTTTTTTCTGTCACCCATATTGAAGCAAAAAGCGTTTACTGACACCTCATCCGTCACGGCGTTGCCGTGCCACCTTCTCCCACTGGAGAAGGCTTTTTTTTAGCCGATGTTTCGAGTGATTTTATTCATTCGCCACCTTATCCTCCTTATACAGCCCCCGAATTTGTCACCCTCTTCCTGCCAATTATAGGCTTTTTTTCTTTTTTGCTCGAAAATGGTTAAATTTTTATCAAAATAATTGAAAAAAATGCGAAAAATCTATGGACATTTTAAAGAAGATGTAGTATAATTATATAGGTTGTAAAGTACCGACTTTTTTTGCGCGCCTTGGCGCGGGAGGTTTTATGAAAATTAGTGAAATTGTTGAGCTGCTTGATGCAGAGGTCCTTTGCGGAAAGGAAAATATCGAAAATGAGGTCCATTCGGCTTGCGGCTGCGATATGATGAGCGACGTTCTCGCTTTCGTAAAGGAGCAGGCGCTGCTTATCACAGGTCTCTGTAATCCTCAGGTCGTAAGGACCGCCGAAATGATGGATATGAGATGCATCGTTTTCGTAAGAGGAAAAATACCCCCCAAGGAGGTGCTTACCCTCGCTGAGGAGGCAGGTATCGTTGTGCTTTCCTCCAAGGAGAGAATGTACGTAGCCTGCGGAAAGCTTTATTCAAAGGGACTTTCGGGAGGCTTCTTGCAAAATGGCTGATAGCGTAAATTTCCATTTCGACATAGACGGGGAGAATTTTACCTCCGCGGGTGAGGCTTCGGTTGCCATAAAGAAGCTCCTTCGCCAGATGGAATTCAGTCCCGACGTTATAAGAAGAGTCTCGGTCGCTATGTACGAGGGCGAGATCAATATGGTGATCCACGCAAACGGCGGCACTGCCGACGTTAACGTCTACTGCGACAGAATAGAGATCATACTTAAGGATAACGGACCCGGTATCCCCGATATAGACCTTGCGATGCAGGAGGGATATTCCACAGCGCCCGATAATATCCGCTCTCTCGGATTTGGCGCAGGTATGGGTCTTCCTAATATGCAGCGCTATACTGATGGCATGAGAATTGAATCAGAGGTAGGCAAGGGTACTACGATATATATGACAGTAAATACATGACCTTGCCACTACAAGTGAGGTAGTAATGTCAATTAATAAGCACTCTGTTACGCTCGATGTGTCAAGATGCAAAGGGTGTACCAACTGTATAAAACGCTGTCCCACCGAGGCGATACGCGTTCGCGACGGACACGCGATAATAAAAGAGGATATGTGTATAGACTGCGGAGAGTGCATAAGGCAATGCCCTTATCAAGCAAAGAAGCCTATATACGATTCCTTCGATGATTTCTCGGGATATAAATTCAAGATCGCTCTCCCCGCTCCCGCGTTTTTCGGTCAGTTTGAGGAGCTTGACGACCTTGACGAGATACTCACCGCGCTCCTTGAATGCGGCTTCGACGCTATATTCGAGGTCTCGAGAGCGGCAGAGATAATCACCGAATATACCAGAAGATACCTGAAGAGGGAGGGAATAACCAAGCCCGTTATAAGCTCGGCTTGTCCCGCTATCGTGAGACTTATAAATCTCAGATTTTCCTATCTTTCAGAAAATCTTCTTCCCATAATGCCGCCTATCGAATACGCGGCGAGACTTGCTCGTAAGGAGGCGCTTGCGGCGCATCCCGAGCTTACCGACGAGGATATCTGTGTCCTCTTTATCTCCCCCTGTCCCGCAAAGGTCAGCTACGTCAAAAATCCCCTCGGCGTCAACAAGAGCGCCGTCAGCGGCGTTCTTGCCGTAAGCGATATGTATTTTAAGGTCAGGGCAAAGCGCAAGGAGATAAAAAATCCGCTTCCGCTGTCCAATACGGGCATAATCGGTCTAAATTGGGCGGGAACGGGAGGAGAGGCGACCGCCCTCCTTTCAGATAAGTATCTGGCGGCTGACGGTATCGAAAACTGTATCAAGGTCCTCGACCAGATCGACAGCGGAACTATCCACGACCTTGATTTCGTGGAGCTGAACGCCTGCAGCGGCGGCTGCGTCGGAGGAACGCTGAACGTTGAAAATCCCTACATAGCAAAGGCGCGTCTGCGTACGCTGCGAAAGTATCTTCCCATCTCGAGAAACCGTGTCGAGGACGGCAAGGTCGAGCTGCCCGACGACGTTATGCTCGAGAAGGAGATCGTCGACAGCTACGTGAAGGTCTCGCCTGTCGAAAGACTGGCGGCTATAAGCAGAATGCAGGAGATCGAGGAGATATACAGAACTCTCCCCAAGCTCGACTGCGGATCTTGCGGAGCTCCCAGCTGTCACGCCCTCGCTGAGGATATAGTCAAGTGCGAGGCTGACGGAGGCGATTGCCTCATCAAGCTCAGGGAGATATACGAGGCGAAGGAAAACGACTCAAAAAAGAAATGAGGTGACGGTGTTGACGGTAAAGGAGCTTTGCGAAAAATTCGGATATGAGGCGATGGCGATGCCCGACCCCGAAAGAGAGATCACGGGAGGGTACGTCGGCGACCTGCTTAGCTGGGTGATGGGACGCGCGAAGGCGGGTGACGCCTGGGTGACCATTATGTCAAACGTCAATATCATCGCCGTGGCGACCCTTGCCGACCCCGCTTGTATCATACTCTCGGAGGGCGTAAGACCCGATGCGGGAGTCATTGAGAGAGCCGAGGCGTCGGGAGTCAATCTCCTCGGCTGCGAGAAGGACAGCTTTGCGGTCGCATCCCAGATCGCAAGGGAATTATGAACAGATATTACTACGACCTGCATATCCATTCCTGCCTGTCTCCCTGCGGAGACGACGATATGACCCCCAACAATATCGCGGGTATGGCGGCGCTGAACGGTCTTGGGATCGTGGCGCTGACCGATCATAATACGGCAAAGAATTGCCCCGCCTTCTTCGAGGCGTGTAAAAGATGCGGAGTGATCCCCGTGGCGGGTATCGAGCTCTCGACCGCCGAGGATATACACCTGGTATGCCTCTTTCCCGAGCTCGAGGCGGCAATGGAATTTGATAAGGTCATCGACGGGCATCTGCCCGATATAAAAAATAAGCCCGATATCTTCGGACGTCAACAGATACTTGACGGCGAGGATAACGAGATAGGCGAGGTCGATAAGCTGCTGATAGCCGCCACCGACCTCTGGACGCAGGACGCTATCGCCCTTGCGAGAGAGTACGGCGCTCACGTGCGCCCCGCTCATATAGACCGTACCTCGAACGGAATGATCGCCATACTCGGCGACGTGCCGCGGGAATACGGCTTCAATTTTGTGGAATTCAACGACGGCGCTAACAAAGAGAGCTATTTTGCCGATTATCCCTCAATAAGGGACTGCTCGGTGATAGTCTCCTCGGACGCCCACCACCTCTGGGATATAAACGAGGCGGTGAATTACTTTGATATCCACGACGAGCCCTACAGCTCGGCAAAGGTCCGCCGTGAGCTATTCAAAATGCTCTCGGGGGAGTAAAATAAGTGATTTATAATAAAATATAAATTAAAAAAACACGGAGGAATTTTTCGGTATGAAAAAGAATTTGACCACAGTAATGTTCCGTGGCACAAAGTCTCAGGAAGCAGAGCTTATCGCCGCTATTGAGGAATTGCGCGGAACACCCGGTGCAATGATGCCCATTCTCCAGAAGGCACAGGAGATCTACGGATACCTGCCTATAGAGGTTCAGAGGATCATTGCAGAGCACACGGGAGCGTCTCTTGAGGAGGTCTACGGTGTATCCACCTTCTACTCACAGTTCGCTCTCAACCCGAAGGGAGAGATCTCTATCGGCGTATGTCTCGGAACAGCTTGCTACGTAAAGGGAAGCGGCGACATCCTTGACAGAATAGTTGAAGTCCTCGGCTTGCCCGCAGGATCTACCACACCTGACGGAAAGTTCTCGCTTGAAGCAACCAGATGCATCGGTGCTTGCGGACTTGCTCCCGTTATTACTGTAAATAACGACGTTTACGGCAGACTTACAAAGGCTGACGTTGACGGCATCCTTGCGAAGTACAGATAATTTCAGATGAAAGAGCTGTCTTTGAATATACTTGACGTGACAAAGAATTCTGTCACGGCAGGAGCTGATAAGATAGAAATAACACTTCGGACGGCGGCTGACGGCTGGCTGACATTCACTCTTCGCGACAATGGCTGCGGAATGAGTGAGGAGGTTCAGAAAAGAGTTACCGACCCCTTTTACACCACAAGGACCACCCGAAAGGTGGGAATGGGGCTTCCGCTCCTGAAAATGGCGGCGGAGCAGACGGGCGGCGAGCTGAGAATAGACTCGTCTACCGAAAAAGGGAAGAGCGGCACTCTGCTCACGGCAACCTTCGATACCGGCAGCATCGACTTTATGCCGATCGGAGATATAGTCTCAACGGTGTGCATACTTATTTCGGGAAGCCCCGAGGTCAGATTCGTCTTTCTTGACGAGACCGAAAAGGGCAGCGTCTCCCTCGATACCGACGAGCTGAAGGCAGTGCTCGGAGAGGATATCTCTCTCGCAGAGCCCGAGATCGTCGCCTGGATGGAGGGATACCTCAGAGAGCAGTACGCCGAGAGAGACACGGAATAATTCGCAAAAACAAAATGTAATAAAATATCACGGAGGAAATAACAATGAAATCATTGGCGGAACTTGCTGCAATCAAGGAAAGAATGCAGAAAAACGTTGTGATCCGCGAGGGCGAGGCAAGAACGAGAGTTGTTGTCGGAATGGCAACCTGCGGAATCGCTGCAGGAGCAAGACCTGTTCTCGCGGCATTCGTTAACGGCGTTGCAAACGCTGATCTTAACGATAAGATCATGATCACACAGACGGGATGCATAGGCATTTGCCAGTACGAGCCCGTTGTAGAGGTCTATGAAGATGGTAAGGAAAAGGTTACCTACGTAAAGCTTGACGCGGCAAAGGCTGCGGAGATCGTTGAAAAGCACCTCAAGGGCGGAAACGTCGTTGCTGAGTACACGATCGGCGCTTATAAAAAAGACTAACTTGATGAAAGGAAACAGAAAATGGTAAGAACACATGTATTGATTTGTGGCGGTACAGGATGTACTTCATCAGGTAGCGTCAAGATCATGGACGCGATGAATGCGGAGATCGCCGCAAAGGGTCTTGATGAAGAGGTCAAGGTCGTAGGCACAGGATGCTTCGGACTTTGCGCTCTCGGACCGATTATGATCGTTTACCCCGAGGGAACATTCTACAGCAACGTAAAGGTTGAGGACGTTCCCGAGATCGTTGAGGAGCACTTCCTCAAGGGCCGTCCCGTTGAGAGACTCGTATATCACGAGACAAAGAGCGAGGATATTCACCACGCAACATCCCTCTCCGAGACAGCCTTCTATAAGAAGCAGAAGAGAGTTGCGCTCCGTAACTGCGGAGTTATCAACCCCGAGAATATCGACGAGTACATAGCAATGGACGGTTATGCCGCTCTCGGTAAGGTACTTACAGAAATGACCCCCGATGAGGTTATCCAGACTATCCTCGATTCAGGTCTTCGCGGACGCGGAGGCGGCGGATTCCCCACAGGTCTTAAGTGGAAGTTCGCTTCGGGCAACAGAGGCAACGTAAAGAAGTTCGTTGCTTGTAACGCGGATGAGGGTGACCCCGGCGCGTTCATGGACCGTTCTATCCTTGAGGGTGACCCCCACGCCGTTATCGAGGCTATGGCAATTGCTGGCTACGCTATCGGCGCTGACGAGGGATACGTATACGTAAGAGCAGAGTATCCTATAGCTATCCACCGTCTCGAGATCGCTATCAAGCAGGCTCGTGAGTACGGACTCCTCGGAGAGGATATCTTCGGAACAGGCTTCAAGTTCGACATTCAGCTTCGCTTCGGCGCGGGCGCGTTCGTCTGCGGTGAGGAGACAGCGCTTATGACCTCTATTGAGGGTAACAGAGGTGAGCCTCGTCCCCGTCCTCCTTTCCCCGCTGTAAAGGGTCTTTTCGGACAGCCTACAGTTCTTAACAACGTTGAGACATACGCAAACATTCCTCAGATCATTCTTAACGGTCCCGCTTGGTTCACAGCAATGGGAACAGAGAAGTCCAAGGGAACAAAGGTATTCGCTCTCGGCGGTAAGATCACAAACACAGGTCTTGTTGAAGTTCCTATGGGAACAACACTCCGCGAGGTAATCGAGGAGATCGGTGGCGGTATCCCCAACGGCAAGAAGTTCAAGGCTGCTCAGACAGGTGGACCTTCCGGCGGATGTATCCCCGCATCTCTTATCGACACACCTATCGACTACGATAACCTCATCGCTATCGGCTCTATGATGGGTTCGGGCGG
>SVSX01000076.1 GCA_015064085.1 Oscillospiraceae bacterium
TCCCCGAGGCACAGCTGGACAGATTCCTTATAAAAACCTCAATGGGGTATCCTACCCACAGCGAGAGCGTCGAAATGCTTTCAAGAAAGATATCCTCTTCAGAAACTAAACAGGTTACGTCACGCATAGACCTCGAAACAATACGCCTTGCAAAAGCCGAGCTCGAGGAGGTGTACGTCCACCGAGACCTCCTTGACTATGCCGCATATATCTGCGAAGCAACAAGGCACGGAAAAGACGTTATTTTAGGAGCAAGTCCACGAGCGATGATAGCTCTCATACGTGTTGCCAGAGGATTTGCAGCGGTCGACGGCAGAGACCATATTCTTCCCGACGACATAAAAGCGGCTGCAATACCCGTACTCGCCCATAGGCTTGTTTTCCAAAATAGCTTTTTCCACAGAGACAATATCGCAACCGAGCTTATAAGCTCTATACTTGATTCAACACCCGTACCGAGCGAAGATATTGATTTCGCGTCAAGGTAAGAGCTATGAGTGATATACTCTACTGGTTATCAGAGACCGCGCTGACCCTCATAACATCCCGACTGTTCTGGATATTGTTTTTTATTACCGCCATATCGATACTCCTATTCTTTATATACAAAAAACTTAAGATATGGGCGCTTGAGCGTGTAGAATATCTCCGTGAATTCTCGAGCGACGGCGTTTTCGTCGGAGATACTATCGAACTGGTCGAAACTATAAAAAACCGTACGTGGTTTCCTCTTTTTTCTGTTCAGGTAGGCTTTTTTCTACCGTCGGGGCTAAAGATCAATGACCTTGTGTGCAACGACTACACAAAGGTCACAAGTATCTTTTTTATCCCTCCATTTTCAACGGTTTCAAAAAAGCACAACGTTGTTCCCGTGAAAAGAGAGCATTACAAACTTAATATGGCAAGTATTCTCTATAGAAAAAATGAATTCGTCTTCAATGATGATATCGATTTCTTCGCATATCCCGATGTTTTTGACACAGGTATTAATCTCTCCAGAGATCTGTGTTTTTCAGGCAATATAATTTCTTCAAAAAAATATATTGAAGATCGCTTTTTCGTCTCGGGAGTGCGTCCGTATTATTACGGAGCACCTATGAACTCTATCAATTTCAAGGCATCAACCCGCTCCTTCTCGGGCGGGATCAGGCAGCTTGTTTGCAACAGCTGTGACTCATCGAAAAACAGCGATTCGATGATCTTTCTTAATCTGACACACTACTCCGAGATATCGATATCAGATGAAGAACAAGTAGAGCTGGGGCTCAAATACGCTTGCTTTCTCTTTTGTGAGTCTCTAAAAAATGCGGGATGTGTGGGATTTGCCACAAACTGCTCGAGAGATTTCTCTAAATATGTACATATACCGTCGGGAAGCGGAGTTATTCACTCTAAAAAAATACTTGAAGCCTTTTCTGAAATAGCCTGGTACGCAAAACGCGACTACTCTATGAACGCCATATTGAAAAAGCTCGTGCCGTCACTTTCAGCGGATACGGACATTTTCCTGATTACACCGATGGTTGATGATGAGCTTTCACGAACAGTGAATATGATAAAACAGGCGGGATACGCTATACACATTATCCCCCTTGAGGAAAGGAGCAAATGATGAGGACTCTTTATAAATACCGTTACGAAATATCCCTTCTCATTTTGATTTGCTTTTTTCTTCCGATCGCCCTCTTTGATCCGAAAACAAGCTTTATGTCGGCGCTGAAATTGCTTCTTTACATCTGTGACATCGCTCTCGTTTATCTGACTCTTCGTAAGCTGTACAGACTAAAATGGAGAAAAGCGATCATATCGGTTGCTCAAAAAATAGCTGCCGCAGTGGCAAAGCTTTTTATGCGTATCCGTGAAATATTACCCTTCCCCGCAAACCCGAAGAATGTTATTTCAGGCGAAACTAAGATCCATTTTGATTTTGACGAGGTAAATTACAAGCGCGAAAAGTCAAAGAAACAGCTAAAATGGAAGCAGCTCCGCACAGACCGTGAAAGACTGAGATATTTATACAGATACGTTGTTTCTGAACGAATAAAACACGGTGAACGTATATACGCAAGTCACACCCCCTCCGAGATAGAGCTCATATCAAATAATACCGAGTCGGAAGCCGAGGTCTTCACACTCTATAAGAATTACAGGTATGATGAAAGAAAGATACCGAATGAAGAACAGATCCAAACGCTGAAGAATGAACATTACTCAAATTTGAAATAACAGAAAAAAAGACTCCAACAAAAGACAGGCTTTGGCAGCTCAAACAATGGTTGATATTTTACTTGAAACAATTGAGAAAACCTGTTTATAGTTGGAGTTTTTTGTGGTAAAATTTATTTATAATATTTATTTTCGGAGATATCTTATGAAAGCAAGAAAACCCCGAGGCAGGGCTGGCTAAGATCAAAATTTAATAGTGGAACGCAGAAAGGACAGCTCCCTTCTGCGTTCTTTTGGACCTATATTTCGTTTACTGATCCCGCCACTATATATCCACCGTTCCGAAGCTCAAAGAAATCACCGCTGTCCGGCTTCTCTTCCACTACCCTTCCTCGGATAAGCTCATATCTCTTCCCTTCGGTATCGAGATAGCATTCATATCCGAAAAAAGCTCGGAGGATCAGTTCTACTCTCTCTCTCTGCATATCCAAAGTGACCGTGTATTCGTTCTCATCGGGCATTTTCCAATATTCGCCCTCTCCTTGGGGTGTAGCGTTTTCGTAAAGTGAGTGAAAATCGGATATAAGGGTCGGGATCATCTCCTCGATCAGCACCGACACCTTTTTCATAAAGCTCTCAAGGTCCTCATTCTCAGAAAGCTCAAACTCCCCTTGAAGTAATATATCCCCCGTGTCAAAGCTCTTTGCCATTTTATGAAAGGTTACACCGCTCTTCGGAAGTCCCTTGAGAATAGTTATCGGCATCGGCCACGCGCCCCGTCCTATTGGCAGAAGGGCGGGATGGATATTCACAAGGGGGATATCGGTATCTGTCGGCACTTTATGGTAATATCCCGCGCAGATGACCGCGTCAACTCCCGCCTTTTTAAGTCTATCCATATCGGCTTTACTTATCGGCTCGAGGCTATACGGCAAAGAAAGCTCTTCGGCAATCGCTATAACCTCTCTGTTGAATTCGGTCTTATTGTCGGTCCTGCAGGTAAATATCTCGCAGACCTCGCAGCCTTCTCTCAAAAGCGCCCTCAACGCAGACGCCAGAAGGTCTATTCCTATATACGCAATCTTCATTTTATCATCTCCGTTCCTTATATTCAGTATATCACATTTTCTCTCTTTTTCAAGAGAAATTTTTTATACAGGTGTTTTTCTCGGATCTCATTTAGCCTTTGCATTTAGTTTGTATATTATTGCTAAATAAGACATTGTTAAAATGTAAAAAGAGCTGAAAGTAAAGAAAATGAACATCCTTGATTGACAATCACTTGACCGTGTGTTATAATCTTAATATAAACTTTATATCTTATATTGAGGTTATTATGTATTGTATCGTGATTTCACAAAAGATCAGGGATTACAGACGGGAAAAGAATATATCGCAAACAGAGTTCGGAGAGTTTTTCGGTGTCACGGCTCAATCTGTCTCAAAATGGGAGCGCGGTATTTCTTATCCTGACATATCTCTGCTACCCTTTCTCGCGTCTGTCCTTTGTTGCTCGGTGGACGACCTCTTCGAAAAATAATTAAAAATCAACTAAAAAGTTATTGTAATATTTATCAAAATGTGCTATAATGTGTGCATATTGCAAAATCGGAGGCAAAAATGAATAAAAAACAAAGCGCAAAATATAATACGAACTATTTTGTCAAAGGCGATACTATGAAGCTTATCGGTATGATATGCCTCGCTCTGCTCATACCTCTTTATCTGTTCGGTAGCTTTATCTTCTACTCATACTTAATGATGTGCGTTGCAGCACCACTTGGATTTGTTCTTTTCCTTGTCGGTTCTCTTGGAAAGACCAGCGACTCGGATATGGATAACATCGTTGCCCACAGAACACTTAACGTTGAGCTTGATTTTGATGCTCACAAAAGGCACGAGCGCAACCTTTCCAAGGTCATTGCTCCCCACTCGGTCGAGGGATATGAATACCGAGAGGGTCTTCTATACAAGAAGGCAAAGAGCGGCGTTCTCCGTTCGAACGAATACTACAAGACAAACATCTACACATTTACAAATGAGCTTGCGGTCGTTGTGAGAAAAGTCGATCTTATCAACGAGACCGAAACAACAGAGACCTTATTTTTCCCCTTCTCCGACCTCTCGCATCTCTCTGTAAAAACCGAAAAAATGTCGCTTATGGCACAGAAGAAAAAGTTTATCATTCAGGTAAGCCATCTTTCATTTATGAACGGCGAGGATACGCTTCTCACAGTTCCACTCCACTCAGACATTATTTTCGAGCAGTACATTGAAAAGCTGAACGAGCAGATCGAAAAATCAAGAAGCTCTGTCGAATAATCCAACTCAATATTACCTCCGACAGTTTTCAAACTGTCGGAGCTTTTTTCATTACGTCTGCAAAATCCTCTTTTCTTGGTTTTATACTTGATTTTTTTCAAAAAATATGGTAGAATGTCTTTATGTATTTCAAGATCGGAGATATTTATGAATCTTTGTGATATTAAAACTATAAAACAGCTTATGGCGATGTTCTCGCTGAATTTCAGAAAGGAGTTCGGACAGAACTTTCTGATCGACAATATGGTCGTGGAAAGCATCGCCGACGAGTGCTGCGACGATCAGTCAAGCACTATTCTCGAAATCGGACCCGGCGCGGGTTCTCTTACCCGCGAGCTCGCCCTGCGATACAAAAACGTTATTGCGGTCGAGATAGACAACGGACTTATTCCGCTGCTTAAATACACCCTCGACGAGCACAAGAACGTTAAGGTGGTGAACGCCGACGTTATGAAGATAGATCTGAGAGAACTCCTCGGCGACGCCTTTGAGAGCGGACCTGTCTCAGTTTGCGCCAATCTCCCCTATTACATCACAACACCCATTATGATGATGCTTCTCGAATCGGCACTTCCCTTTGACTATATCACGATAATGATACAGTCCGAGGTCGCCGACCGTCTCTGCGCAAAGGCGGGTAGCAAGGCTTACGGAGCTATCACCGCCGTTCTCAATTACTATGCCGAGGCTGAAAAGCTATTTGTTGTGAGGTCCGACCGATTCCTCCCCGAGCCTAAGGTAGACTCGACGGTAATTCGAATAAAGCTCCATAAGGAAAGACCCTATCACCCGCTGAACGAGGAGATGTTTTTCAAAACGATACGTGCCGCATTTGAGCAGCGAAGAAAAACTCTGCCGAACGCGCTTTCGGCTGTCTTTACCGAGCTTCAAAAGGATCAGATCACCTCTATTATCACCGACGTTTGCGGTCTCCCCGCCGATATAAGAGGCGAAAGGCTCTCCTGTGAGCAGTTCGTTTCTCTCTCGGATGAGCTTTATAAGGCTATTTCAAAATAATCTTTCGCTTTTGCATTGACAAAGGCAAGAAAATGATATATAATAAAGTTTGACAAAAATGTTAGGAAGGTTAAAAAAAATGACTATTTACGACGAGCTCGTTGCCAGAGGTCTGATTGCTCAGGTAACGAACGAAGAAAAGATCAAGGATCTTATCAATAACGGAAAGGCAACTTTCTATATTGGCTTTGACTGTACGGCAGACAGCCTTACGGCAGGTCACTTTATGGCGCTCACGCTTATGAAGCGTCTCCAGATGGCGGGTAACAAGCCTATCGCCCTTATAGGCGGCGGAACAACTATGATCGGCGACCCCTCGGGACGTACCGATATGAGAAAGATGCTTACAAAGGAAGACATCGACCACAATGCCGCTTGCTTCAAGCGTCAGATGGAAAAATTCATTGACTTCGGTGACGGCAAGGCAATGATGATCAACAACGCCGATTGGCTTCTCGGCCTTAACTACGTAGAGCTTCTCCGCGACGTCGGAGCTTGCTTCTCGGTCAACAGAATGCTTGCCGCGGAGTGCTACAAGCAGAGAATGGAAAAGGGTCTTTCCTTCCTCGAATTCAACTATATGATAATGCAGTCCTACGACTTCTACTACCTCTTCCAGAATTACAACTGTAATCTTCAGTTTGGCGGAGACGATCAGTGGTCGAATATGCTTGGCGGTACAGAGCTTATACGCCGCAAGCTCGGCAAGGACGCAGACGCTATGACAATTACCCTTCTAACCGACTCTCAGGGCAAGAAGATGGGTAAGACGGCAGGTAACGCCGTCTGGCTTGACCCGGCAAAGACCTCTCCCTACGATTTCTATCAGTATTGGAGAAACGTTGCCGACGCGGACGTTCTCAAGTGCATAAGAATGCTCACCTTCCTCCCCATTGAGCAGATCAATGAGATGGACAAGTGGGAGGGCTCTCAGCTCAACCGAGCAAAGGAGATCCTTGCGTTCGAGCTCACCGCTCTCGTTCACGGTGAGGAAGAGGCTAAGAAGGCTGAGGCATCCGCAAAGGCTCTCTTCGGAGCGGGTGAAAATGCCGACGCTCCCACAGTTGAGCTTACCGACGCAGATTTTACCGACGGTGTTATCGATATCGGAACGGTCCTCGTAAAGGCAGGTCTTGTTGCTTCCAAATCCGAGGCAAGACGCGCTATCGAGCAGGGCGGAGCTGCTGTAGACGGTGAAAAGGTGACCGACCTCAGAATGACCTTCACCAAAGCCGATCTCGCTGACGGAAAGACCTTCCGCAGAGGAAAGAAGAACTTTAAGAAGGTTATCGCTAAGTAAAAAACAAAAGGTGGGGCTGTCACATTTGGCAAGACCGAAAAAGTCCGAAAAT
>SVSX01000077.1 GCA_015064085.1 Oscillospiraceae bacterium
CAATGCTTTGTACTTCTCTCTTGTTGTTCAATTTTCAATGACCGCGCCGCCCGCCTTGCGGACAGCTTGACTATTATATCATAACCTCTTTCCTTTGTCAATACCTTTTTTGAAAAAATTTTTGAAAATTGTTTATTTTTTTGATATTTAGCTAAAAATACAGATAACACAACGAACGGAGGCGCTTTTTTGGTCACTATTCTTTTACGTACCGTCATAATTTACGTCACACTTTTGATAGTAATGCGGCTTATGGGAAAAAGACAGATCGGAGAGCTTGAGCTTTCCGATCTTGTTACGACATTTCTGATATCCGAAATAGCCTCTCTGCCCATAACCGACACAGATATTCCAATACTCTACGCAGTGATCCCTATGATAACACTATTGGCATTTGAGGTCTTTTCCTCGTGGTTTCTCTCAAGATTTTCAATTTTCAAAGGGCTCTTCTCCACCCGTCCCGCCACACTTATATATAATGGAAAGGTAAACAGGCGCGAAATGCTGAGAGCGAGGCTTTCAGCCGACGAGCTTATAGGCGAACTGAGACAAAAGGGCATTTCTGACATAAGCACTGTCAAATATGCTATCCTTGAGCAGAATGGGCGGCTCAGTGTTATACAATCCTCCGATTTCACTCCTCTTTGCGCAAACGATATGAACATAGCGGTAAAGGAAAACGGCACAGATCACATTATCATAAGCAACGGTGCTCTTGACGAGCACGGAATGAGTCTGCTCGAGCTCACCGAAAAGGACGTGGAGCATATATTGAGCTCACGAAGGCTTAAGCTGAAAGAGATCTACCTTATGCTTATTGATGACGGACGAAACGTAAAGATATTCACCAAAAAGGAGTAATAATGCGTTCATTTATAATAACGGCATCTATATTCATTCTGATGCTTATTGTTATTACCTTGAATTCTATATATGTGCGAGAAACAACGGCGGAGATATATGATTTGCTTTACAAGGACAGCACAGAGGAGCTTTGTGAGCTCTGGGAGAAAAATCTACCTTTTTTGCGGCTTTCGGTATCCTACGCCGAGCTCGAAAGGGTCGGTGAGCTCATTGCCGAGCTTAAATACTATGACACTATGAATAATTCAAAAGAAAAAGAACGGATACGGCTTCTCATAAGAGACGCCGTATCCGACATAGATCGTCTTGAAAGGCTTGAAGGAAGATTTAATTTTTAGATCTGATGTATTCGTCGATAGCCTTTGCTGCGGTCTTACCCGCGCCCATAGCGAGAATGACTGTTGCAGCTCCCGTTACCGCGTCACCGCCCGCAAAAACTCCGTCTCTTGTGGTCTTACCGTTTTCATCGGCAATGATACCGCCCCAGCTTTGAGTATCGAGTCCTTCTGTCGTCGACTTGATAAGGGGATTCGGAGACGTTCCGAGCGCCATTATTACAGAGTCGACCTCGAGAGTGAACTCACTTCCCTCTTTGACAACGGGCCGTCTTCTTCCCGAGGCGTCGGGCTCGCCGAGGGTCATCTCAACACAGGTCATCGAGGTAACGTTCTTGTTTTCGTCACCTCCGATGGACACGGGATTCGTGAGGGTCTTGAAGATTATTCCCTCCTCGATAGCGTGTTCGACCTCCTCGCGTCTTGCGGGAAGCTCCTCCATACCTCGTCTGTAAACGACATAGACCTCAGCGCCAAAGCGCTTTGCGCATCTCGCGGCGTCCATTGCAACGTTTCCGCCGCCGACGACAGCCACCCTTTTGGCATTTTGCACAGGGGTTGCGCTGTCCTTTTTATATGCCTTCATAAGGTTGATCCTTGTGAGAAATTCGTTAGCAGAATAAACACCCTTAAGGTTCTCCCCGGGGATATTCATAAACTTGGGGAGTCCCGCTCCCGAGCCTATAAATACGGCATCAAAGCCCATCTCACCCTGAAGCTCGTCCACCGACAAGGTCTTACCGATAACGGTATTTGTTTCTATCTTAACACCAAGTGCCTTAAGTCCTTCTATCTCCTCGGCAACTATCGACTTGGGAAGGCGAAATTCGGGTATTCCGTAAACAAGCACTCCGCCCGCAAGATGAAGGGCTTCAAAGACCGTGACCTCATATCCAAGTCTTGCAAGATCACCCGCGCAGGTAAGTCCTGAAGGACCTGAGCCAACCACAGCAACCTTATGACCGTTCGAGGCAGGTCTTTCCGTAGGGGCTTTCTTATTTGCGTTATGTCTGTCAGCCACGAATCTTTCAAGTCTGCCGATAGCGACAGGCTCTCCCTTGATTCCTCTGACACATTTCTGCTCACACTGAGTTTCCTGAGGACAGACACGTCCGCAGACGGCGGGAAGCGCACTCGACTCGGATATTATCCGATACGCCTCCTCAAAATCTCCCTCGGCAACCTTCTTTATAAATTCGGGAATCCTTATCTTTACGGGACAACCGCCGACACAGGGCATATTTTTGCAAGAAAGGCATCTCTTAGCCTCGTCGACAGCCTGCTCCTCAGTATATCCAAGAGCTACCTCGTTGAAATTTTTATTTCTAACGTCGGGGGCTTGATGAGGCATCTCGTTTTTCTTCAGTGACATATTAGCCATTTCCCCGCTCCTCCTTTTTGAACAGATTGCAGGTCTCCTCGTGGGCGTGGCGTTCAAAATCTCTGTACATAGAGCCTCTTGCCATCGCCTCATCGAAATCGATCTGGTGAGCGTCGAAGTCAGGACCGTCAACGCAGGCAAAGCGTGTTTTGCCTCCGACTGTAAGTCGGCAGCCGCCGCACATTCCCGTTCCGTCGATCATTATGGGATTCATAGAAGCCACCGTCTTTATACCGTATTCAAGAGTAAGCTTCGAAACGAATTTCATCATTATAAGAGGACCTATCGTAACAACAAGGTCGTATTTTTCCCCGCTGTCGACAAGTGCCTTGAGGGCATCCGTCACAAGTCCCTTTTCTCCATAGCTTCCGTCATCGGTGACGAGCTTCATCTTGTGGCTGACCGCCTTGAACTGTTCCTCAAGGATAACAAGATCCTTATTTCTGAATCCGACTATAGAGTGGACCTCCGCACCGAGACTGAAAAATTTCTTCGCTACGGGATAAGCTATGGCGCAGCCCACACCACCTCCAACTATTGCAACCTTCTTCACTCCGTCGGTCTCGGTAGCTCTTCCGAGCGGACCTACAAAATCGGAAAGGCATTCGCCCTCCTCCATATGAGCCAGCTTTTCGGTGGTAGCGCCGACCTTCTGGAATATTATCGTAACAGTTCCCGTCTCTCTGTTATAGTCGGCAACCGTGAGAGGTATTCTCTCGCCCTCGGAGTCGGTTCTCAGTATTATAAACTGCCCGGGCTCTGCCTTTCTTGCAACCGCGGGAGCATATATATCCATAAGGATAACCGTTGGGTTGAGTATTTCTTTTTTTACTATTTTGTACATATCAATCACCTTTTTTTAAAGATAAGATATATTATACCAAACTTTTTTATGCTTTTCAATAGTTTTCCTTCTTTTTTCAATAAAAAAACAGCGACGCGTCACGCGTCGCTGTTTTTTACAACCGAAATCCGATCAGCCCTGTGCCTTTCTTCTTTCCTCGAAGCAAGCACTGCAATATACAGGTCTGTCGCTCGAGGGCTGGAAGATAACCTTAGCTATACCGCCGCACTGTGCGCAAGTTGTTTCGAAGTACTCACGCGGAGCCTTTCCTGCATTCTTCTTGGCGTCACGGCACGCCTTGCAGCTCTTGGGCTTGTTGAGGAAGCCTTTCTCCTTATAGAACTGCTGCTCGCCGACTGTGAAAACGAACTCATTTCCGCACTCCTTGCATACAAGAGTCTCGTCCACAAACTCGCCCTCGGTCTCTGCTCCGACTTTTACTTCTTCTTCGTACATGATTTTACCTCGCTTTGTAAAATGGTATTGATTTGCCCAAGGTACTCCGTTTTTAACTTGCGGACTAGCTGTAGGCTATATCTGATTCGGCTTTGCCGTATCATTCCTATTACTTCAACAACGCTCTGAGCTTTTTTCTGATCCTGAAAATTGCGTTCGACACCGATTTTTCGCTTCTGCCGACACACGCTCCGATCTCCCGCGCCGTCTTTCCTGCGGCATAGAGACACCAGACTCTGTATTCGAGTGGCGAGAGGCTCTCTCTTATAACTCGGTCGATCCGCTCAAGGCTTTCCTCCTCGATTATCCTTGCGGAGGGCTCTTCGGTCTCGAGAAGCTCGTCTTCAAGGGCGATATCCGATGGCTGCTCGGCAATTCGCTTACGAAGCGCTCTCGTTGCCGTTATCAAACCGTTCTTTATGCAGATCTTTGCGTAAAGACCGAACTCGACTCCGTCGTTTTCAACATCATAATTAAGTATCGCGTTGTAAAAGACCAGCGTCGCCTCCTGACGGAGGTCATCAAGGTGAGGCGCGCCCAGCTCATCTCTGCCAAATCTCGCAACCGACGCCTCAAGCAAGGGCTCGTATCTCTTAAGAAGCTGCTCAAAGGCTGCTCCTTCCCCCCGCCTGACCTTCTCGATCAGCAGAACGGTATCGTTCTTATTTTCGCTATGGCTCATACGCACACATCCTCGCTCTGACATCGGAAATCTATGCTTCCTTTTACTGTCATTATTCTAATTATACCATTAATTTGTATAATGTCAATAGAAATCCGAAAAATTATTTTGTAGAAAATTGCCGAATTCATTCAAAAAACAGCAACTTGAACAAATTCGATAATCAAAGATTGTAAGCATTTTCGGGTAAAATCTTTTTTTGCCGTCTTTAAGATTATTTTGGACGGTATATTTTTGTTAATTTTGACAGATGTCAATTAAAGAGATAATTTACGTTTCCCGCGAGGAGAGCGGTCACTCCTCTGTATATCGCCTCGGGGCGCTGATAAAAGTTCTCCTTCATTCGCTCTGCCCTGTCGAGGGTATCAACGGTCAGAAGCTGCTCAAATATGACCTTTTCCTTTTCGGTAAAGGAGCAAATGACGTTATATCTTCCGTCGTCGGTGGGCTCTATTCTGCATTTGGTGACTACCTGACGCTTCTTGAAATCGAGATATCTGAGCGCCATGGTAAGACTCTGATCCAGCACCGTCGAAAGAATATCGCTCTTAAGCTCACGCGCCACACATCTTCCCTTTTCGGTTATGAGGTAATACTGCTCTCCCTGAAAATCGATAGTCTCGATGAGCTCCATATCGACCATCTGGAAAAAGCCCTCGGCAAAATCAAGATACATCACGTAATCGGTCTGCATCACGATATCGTTTATCGTTGGAAAATCAAGCGGATAATTTATATTTTCAAGCAGATAGAGCACGAATATCTTAACGTTTTTCATTCCGCCTATCGGTGAACTCATAAGAAAGCCTCCTTTTTATATGGGTATTTTTTCTCCTACAAAATATTTTATCATATTTTTTCTTTTTTTTCAATAATATATTTGCATTTTCAGATAATTTGTGGTATTATATACTTATCCAGATAAAAAAAGTTTAAGGAATGGTATCAGTATGATAAAAATAGCTATTCTCGGATTTGGCGTTGTCGGAAGCGGAACGGCTGAAGTCCTCACGGAAAACAAAAAGATAATAGAGGAGCGCCTCGGAACGGAATATGAGATAAAGTACATTCTCGATCTGCGTGACTTTCCCGAAAGTCCCTTCGCTGACCGCATAGTCCACGATTTCAATATAATCCTGAACGACCCCGAGGTCACCCTTGTGGCTGAGATGATGGGTGGCTCACACCCCGCGTACGATTTTTCCAAAGCTTGTCTTGAGGCGGGAAAGAGCGTCGTTACCTCTAACAAGGAGGTCGTGTCGAACTTTGGTGTTGAGCTCTGCTCTATAGCCGCAAAAAAGGGTGTAAGATACCTTTTTGAGGCGAGTGTCGGCGGCGGTATTCCCGTTATCCGTCCTATGCAGAACGACCTTGCGTCAAACAAGATCACAAAGGTCTGCGGAATACTCAACGGAACGACCAACTATATTCTCACAAAGATGCGCGATGAGGGAGCATCCTTCGATTCCGCACTCAAGGAAGCACAGAAGCTCGGTTATGCCGAAGCAAATCCCTCTGCCGACGTTGACGGTATCGATGCGGCAAGAAAGATAGTTATCCTCGCGGCTCTCGCTTCGGGAACACTCATTCCCCCGAAATCGATACACACTGAGGGTATCACCGCTATCACCCTTCTCGATACAAAGGTAGCCGAGGCACTCGGCTGCTCAATAAAGCTTATCGGTCAGGCTCATATCGGAGACAGCGGACTTACCGCCCTCGTTTCTCCCTGTATGGTGCGTAAGACCAATCCTCTCTCGAGAATAGACGACGTTTTCAACGGCATACTTATCGATGCAAATATGGTTGGCGAGGTTATGTTCTACGGACCCGGCGCGGGCAAGCTTCCCACTGCAAGTGCCGTTGTTGCCGACATCATCGACGTTATCGCTCATCTCGACTCCGAGCTTAAGACGATAAATTGGTCCGAGGCAAAGGAATGTGACCTTGCTCCCTTTGATGAGTTCTCTATCGGAAGAGTATTCATCTCAAAGAGCGAGATAGCCTTCCCGAGCGGCGTAAAGCTCGAAAAGCAGATCAAGGCTGAGGGTGCGGTCGCTTATCTCACTGCTCCCATCACTGAAAAGGAAGCTGAAGAGATCAAGGCAAACTCCGAAATACTCTCCTGCTTCAGGATCATATAATTAATGTAACAATATTGAAGGGGCTGTCTCAATTTGCATTTGAGACAGCCTCTTTTAGGGGATAGTCAGATTTGAGCAAGAAGCGTCGTTCTTCGGGGCGTGAGGCGTACAGGCGTACGTCGAGCCCCGAAAACGG
>SVSX01000078.1 GCA_015064085.1 Oscillospiraceae bacterium
ACCTGTATTTGCTGTGGGCTGTGCTTTTTATCTCGTTATTTTCTTTTTTCATTATTAAACCTCCTTGTAATTTTGTAATGCGGTGTCAAACCACTTACATTATACTAGGAGGTTTAATTCTTTTCAATGGGCTTGCTTAAAGCTCGCCCTATTTATTTGTAGCCCTGCTCGGTTTTACCGCTCCCCCAGTAGAACTGGGGGTTTATTTTGACCACCAATTATGATTAATGGGGGACTTAAAGTCCCCCATTAAATCAAATTTTAATAGCTTGGTGTATCCAAAAACCAATTTCCGTTTTCAAATACAAATGACAGATATACCGTTCTTCTTGTCGGGTCGGCAAGCGAATAGCTCTCAACAGAAATATTTACGTAGGTATCCGAGGAAGGATCGATAATATTCATAGTTGAATAGTCATATATTCTTTCGGAAAGAGCGAAGACCGTGGCGTTTACGTTTTGATAAAGCCACTCGGTATCATCATAAAAGCGAACGTAGGCACTTGAAGAGCCTGTCATAATACCGTCAAAGGCGCTTTCATAGAAATCGGAAAGATAATCCTCTGAAAACACAAGCTCGGCAGATGCCTTGATCTCGTCGATCGTCAGATAGTCTGTGTTTTCCATAACTCGGTCATATCCGGTAAGCTCATCGTCGAAATAAACCATTTTCCTATCGGATATAGCATCCCCGCGTCTGTATACGGGAAGTCCTGTCCCAAAAAATACAACGTTTAATTCTTTAGATTCCTCGATAAGGTAAACGAATCTTTCCTTTACCTCAGATATATCGGGAGCCTTTGACGCGCAGGACATCATAGACAGAGACAAGATCAAAACAAGAACAAATGCCAATATAGCGGTACAATATCTTCTTATCATATCAGAATCCCTTCTGTATTGATCACTCTTCGGAGTCTGTTTCCTCAGCAGTATTATCCTCTGTTTCGGTAACGACCTCAATACTCTCAATTACGGTTTCTTCAGCACCATTGCCGTTTTCTTCGGTCTCCGAGATCTCTTCTTCCTTCTCTTCTTCCTTAGCAGTCTTTGTAACGTTAACTATCCTCTGACCCTTTTCAAGCCTCATTACGATAACTCCCGACGCGGTTCTGGAGTATGTGGAAACGTCGCTGGAGGGAGTTCTGATAATAATGCCCGAATCTGTGATCATCATTATATCATCGTTATCGTCAACCGAAATAATTCCCGCAAGCAGACCTGTTTTATCTGTGAGGTTATGACAGATAACTCCTCCGCCTCCGCGGTTCTTCATAAGTCTGAAGTCTTCAAAGTCGGTTCTCTTGCCGTATCCGTTTTCAGTAATAGTCAAAAGCTTCTTATTTTCATCAACGTTGACCACACCTACAACAAAGTCGTCACCCTTAAGCTTGATTCCTCTTACGCCGCGGGCACTTCTTCCCATAGGACGAACCTGACTCTCGTCAAATCTGACTGCATTTCCTTCCTTTGTGGCAAGGAGAAGCTCATTTTCACCGTTTGTCTTTGTTACGAACAGCAACTCGTCGCCCTCGTCAAGATTGATCGCGATCTTACCGCCCTTACGCTGATACTCGTATTCCGAAAGCAAGGTCTTCTTGATAACACCCTGCTTTGTAACCATTGTAAGATACTCGTTATCGGAAAATTCGTTAACGCTTATCATAGCGGTGACCTTTTCATCGGCAGTCAGATTAAGAATATTGACAATATTAGAGCCCTTTGCCGTTCTCGATGCCTCGGGGATCTGGAACGCACGCAAGGATTGAACTCGTCCAGTATTGGTAAAGAACAGGAGATTGGAGTGGCTGAATACCGCCTCGATTCTCTCAATAAAGTCCTCTTCTCTTGTGGTCATAGCGGTTATACCCTTACCGCCTCTGTGCTGTGCGGAATAGGTATCGGAGGGCAGACGCTTGATATATCCCGCCTGAGTCATTGTGATAACACAGTTGTGCTTTTCTATAAGATCCTCAAGCTCGATATCGTCTATTGCCTGCTCGATCTTTGTACGGCGCTCGTCACCGTACTTTCTCTTGATCTCAAGCATTTCTTCCTTGATTATCTCAATGATCTTTCTCTCATCCGCAAGAACACCCTCAAGCTCCTCAATAAGAGCGTGAAGTCTGGCAAGCTCGTCCTCTATCTTCTGTCTCTCCATACCGGTAAGACGTCCGAGAGTCATTTCAACGATAGCCTGCGCCTGAATATCTGTAAGACCGAATCTATCCATCAAGGTAAGCTTGGAGGCAGTTATAGATTCGCTGGTCTTCATTATCTGAACTATCTCATCGATATTATCAAGAGCTATCTTATATCCCTCAAAAATATGGGCTCTCGCCTTTGCCTTTTCAAGATCAAACTCGGTACGGCGGCGGATAACAGACTTCTGATGCTCGATATAATAGTCAAGTATCTGCGCAAGATTAAGGACCTTGGGCTCCTGACCGACAACCGCCAAGAAGTTTGCGGAGCAGGTATCCTGAAGCTGTGTATATTTATAAAGCTGATTAAGAATGACCTCTCCGTTTGCATCACGTCTGTATTCAACCACGATCCTCATCCCGTCTCTGCCGGATTCGTCACGGAGGTCTGTAATTCCGTCAATTCTCTTATCCTTTACAAGACCCGCAATAGATTCAACAAGCAGGCTCTTATTTACCATATAAGGGATCTCTGTAATTACGATCCTGTTCTTATCCTCTTCAACCTCAGCCTTTGCTCTGACATATATCCTTCCCTTACCGGTGGTATATGCGTCGATAATTCCGGATGTACCGTGGATCGTAGCATATGTCGGGAAATCTGGACCCTTGATAAACTCCATAAGATCCATAATGGAGCAATCGGGATTCTCCATACGGTATATAGTTCCGTCAATTACCTCACCCAGGTTATGAGGAGGAACGTTTGTAGCCATACCAACGGCAATTCCCACGCTTCCGTTTACAAGGAAGTTAGGGAAACGCGAAGGAAGAACAGAGGGCTCACGGCGTCTGTTATCGAAGTTGGGAATAAATTCAACGACCTCTTTTTCGAGATCGCGAGTCATTTCATCGGCGATCTTATCAAGTCTTGCCTCGGTATAACGGTATGCAGCGGGAGGGTCTCCATCCACGGAACCAAAGTTTCCGTGACCTTCAACAAGGGGATAACGGAGCGAAAAGGGCTGTGCCATACGAACCATAGTACCGTATACCGAGCTGTCACCGTGAGGATGATAACGTCCGAGAACGTTACCTACGGTTGTAGCCGACTTGAAGAAAGGCTTATCATGAGTCAAATGATCCTCATACATTGCGTATATAACTCGACGCTGACCGGGCTTCATACCGTCTCTTACGTCGGGAAGCGCTCTCGACATAATTACAGACATGGAGTATTCAATAAAGGATTTTTTGACCTCCTTCTCCATATTTATATCGACGATCTTCTGATTTTCAAATAAGTAAACGTCACTGTCATGCTTGTTTTTCTCTGTTGCCATTGAAAATTCCTTTCTTGTAAAGAGATATTATCAATATGATCTTTTATCTCTCTTTTTCTTTCCTTTGAATAACTTATTTATTCCAAACACTGCCCCATAAGCGGGTATAGCACAGACCAAGTAAGCAAAATACTCCGGAATGAGCAATGTAATTATTATTTTCCAAAGATCGAAGCTTTCCGAAACCATTCCGCAATATATTGCGGTCAATATTTCTTTAAATAAGCCCAAGATCAATGAATAGACTAAAAACGACGGGAGATTCTTTGATAAAAACCATCCCACAAGCTCTCCGCAAAGATAAGCGCAGAGCATATAAAATATCGGTGAAAATGATATACCCGTACTGCCAAGATAATCCACGCATATTCCCGCGAAAACACCCGATACTGCTCCCGCGCGCCCGCCCATAATAAAGCCTATTGCGCATGAGACGGCAAATGTCAAAGCAGGAACCTTTCCGAATACAGATAGGAAGGTAGTTTGCATCAATGCGGAAATAAATATTAAAGCGGAGAATATTATCGCAAGTATTATTACTCTTTTTTTATTTAACGTTTTTTCACCGTTATCTAAATTTCGAAAAACAGCCATTTTTCTCCGTTCAGCTCATAATGAGCGTTTTATTAAGAAGCCTCATCGGTGTCTTCTTCCGAGTATATTTCATAATCCGTAATTATCATAACGTATTTTAAAGATTCAAGATCAACCGAAAGCTCAACTGTAGCACTCTTACTTCTCAAATACTCGTCGACACTTACAGAAATGACCTTTCCAATATACAGATCTCTCGGATAAACGCTTCCCAGTCCGCTTGTATAAACGATATCTCCAACCTCAACGTCGGCATCCTCTGAAAGATAAGACAGGATGCAATTTCCCGTATCCTTCATCGATATATCTCCGTCTATAACACCGGTCTCACCGCTTCTTGATATATATGCACCAACAGAAGAAGAAGCCTCTGTCAAAACTCTGACCCTGCACCAGGAATATCCAACTTCGCAAACAGAACCGATTACTCCTATCTCGTTAACTATCGGCATACCCAGCTTCACTCCATCACCACTGCCCTTATTAAGGGTAAAAAATGACGAATGATTTTCGGATTCATTTCCAACGATAAGAGCCTCCAAAAACTCAAAATCGGGATAGGTCTTTTTTACCTCGATATATTTTCGAAGCCTTTCGTTTTCTTCCTCTATAGCTTTAGAGTCCGCAAGCTCTTTTTCAAGCTTATCGACCTCACTTTCAAGCTCACTGTTTCTTTCAACTAGGCCGTCTACAGAAGAAAAGTATTTTGAAAAGCCCTCGAAGGATTCCTTTATCTTTATTCCCACGTATCTGAACGGAGTTGCAACGGTGCCGAAGAAATTCTTTATGGGGTCGGTCTTACCCATTATGGAAAGAGTTGACGTAAATATTACCGAAAAGATCGCAATTGACAGTACGATGATGAAAAATTTGTTTTTAAAAAGCTTCATTATATTTCTCCATCGGATGTCTTTTCAAATACTGTGATCACAGGTTTTCAACATAATTTTAAACAACCTGTGGAAAACCTTTACCATGTTTAAAAGTTTGTTGTAATTCTATTGATTGGATTTGGATAAATTAAATAGCATTACAAAATTTTCCTTGTTCTAAAAATGAAAAACATAATCTGAAGGCAATTTAAAAAGATCAAATCAATTTTTGTGGAAAACTCGTAATTTTCAATTTTTTACCACCTTATCAACATATTTATCGAGGTTTTAAACAATTGCTTTACAAGATTTGATATTATATGTCAAGATTCTCCGCAAGCTGAGCGTTCTGCTCAATAAAGATACGTCTGGGCTCTACCTTATCACCCATAAGAAGAGAGAACATCTCGTCACAAGCTATAGCGTCTTCAATAGTAACCTTCAAAATCGTTCTTGTAGCAGGGTCCATTGTAGTTTCCCAAAGCTGATCTGCGTCCATCTCACCAAGACCCTTATATCTGTCGGCTTCGATATTTGCGGTATTTCCGCTTTCACCCGCAAGCTCGGCAATATATTTATCTCTTTCCGCATCAGAGAAAGCGTATTTTTCATTGCCCTGCTTCGCACCTCTCTTGTATACCTTATAAAGGGGAGGCTGAGCAAGATATACGTGTCCGTCATCAATAAGCTGGCGCATATGTCTGAACAGGAAGGTCAAAAGCAGTATTCTGATATGAGAGCCGTCCACGTCCGCATCAGCCATAATAATTATCTTGCCATAACGAAGTCTTTCGATATCAAATTCATCACCGATTCCGCAACCCAAAGCCTGAATAATAGGAAGGAGCGAAAGGTTTCCATAGACCTTATCAACTCTTGTCTTTTCTACGTTAAGGACCTTACCTCTCAAGGGCAGGATCGCCTGGAATTTGGAATTTCTTCCCTGCTTTGCTGATCCTCCCGCAGAGTCTCCCTCTACGAGATAGAGCTCGGTCAAGGTCGCGTCCTTTTCCTGACAGTCGGCAAGCTTACCCGGCAGTGTGCTTCCCTTAAGGAAGTCTTTTCTCGTTGCCTCTCTTGCCTTTCTTGCAGCCTCTCTTGCGCGGGAAGCCGCAAGTGCCTTATCGAGTATTGCCTTACCGGTTCCCGGATTTTCCTCAAGATAATCGGCAAGCTTCTGCGAAACTATATTATCAACAAGGGTTCTTATCTCACTGTTACCAAGCTTTGCTTTAGTCTGGCTCTCAAACTGCGCGTCCTCAAGCTTGACACTGACGATGGCGCAAAGACCTTCTCTTACGTCCTCACCCGAAAGGTTTTTGTCCTTTTCCTTAAGGATACCCGCCTTTCTTCCATAGTCATTAAGAACTCTTGTCAGTGCGGTCTTAAAGCCGGTCTCGTGAGTACCGCCCTCGATGGTATTCATATTGTTAGCGAAGGTCATAACGCACTCGTTATAGCCGTCATTATACTGAAGAGCAACCTCGCAAACACTGGTATTTTTTTCGCCTCTCATATATATAACGTCGGGATGAACAGGCTCGTTATGTCTGGTCTCGGTAAGATATTCAACGAAGCTCTTGATACCGCCCTCGAAGCAAAGCTCATTGACAACAGGCTCATTGCCTCTGTCGTCTATTAAAACGATCTTTATTCCGGCATTAAGGAAGCTTTGCTCTCTCATACGGTTGAGAAGCGTATCATAATCAAATACTGTCTCCTCAAAAATTTCCGGATCGGGCTTAAATGTGACCTTAACGCCGTGAGG
>SVSX01000012.1 GCA_015064085.1 Oscillospiraceae bacterium
TCGTCGGGAATACTACCTAATTTGACGCTTCAATACTATTTTTTTTGACTGCCTTGCGACAGTCTTTTCTCTGCGCTCATTTTTAGGCAAGGCGAAGCACGACTGTTAGTTATCTGTTTCAAACTTTTTCTCCTTATATCTTTTTTATTGATTTATAAATATCTTACTGTGGAATATTCCACTCAGCGAGGATCTCGCAAGTGAGTGATCGTAATATCTTTCCAACTCGATCTCGTATTTACCGAAATCGTCGAAAAATCTTCTGTATTCCTCCAGCGCCTCGGGATTTGCCCCCATCGCCTTAAGTACCAGCGCCTTAGAAAGTCTGTAGCAATATTCCGAATATCTCATAAGCAGCCGCACTGCCACCGTCTGCGCGCGGTATGGCATATTTTTATGCTTCTCGAGAAGGTCTGACAGCTCTTCGGTTATTCCCTTTACCGCCCTGAAGCGAACCGCCTCCTCAGGATCGTAGAATCTGCTTCCGTCTATCTTCATCGAGTGTATCACCTCGATATAATCCTGACGCATATTATCGCCGATCTTGCCGAGATATCCGACTACATCCTGCCATATATCTCCGTATGCGTGGGAGAAATAATCGGTAAGAATATCGTCAAAGCTCAACGACATATCAAACAGAGTCTCGGCGAATGTATAAAAAGCAAATCCGTTAGGGAAAAAGCTTCTCTGCGATCCGTCCTCTATTATTCCGAGGAAGCCATTCTTTTTATAGGAGATAACGTCCTCATAGATTCTTTTGGCAAAGCCGATACCGCCTGGCTCATAGAACTGATGCTTCCAGAAATGATATTCATACGCCGCTCCGCGGCAGCCCGTTCTCTCCATCCACTCCCTCGCGTGAACGATATATTCCTCCATAGTGGAAAGCCTTCCCGTCACGTTCCTTATATATGGGGTCTTTGGAACGTTGGGGTGCTCCTCGACGGAATACCTGTAGCTCCTTGTGATAGCTCCCAGAACAAAGGTAAATCTTGCGGGATTGTTGAATTTCTCTACCTCGGGAGCAAAGGTCGTGTCGGAATACACGCAAAAGCCAATTCTCGTATCAAGCCCTTTTTCGATAAGAGCGGCATCGATCTCGTTGAGAAGCACAACGTACCAATCCGAGGGGATCATCTTGCGGCACTCGTCACATTCGCAGTGGTTTCTCTGCCAATCGGCAAGCCAGACGTGAAGATAATCAACGTGGCTGGACTTTTCGGCATACTTTATAACGGCGTCAACCACCTTTTCCCTCGCTCTCGGGTTTGACATACAGAAATTCGTGTTCAATGCCACGTCGTTGAAAAGCTCACGCTTTCCGTTTATCATCGCCACAAATTCCCGCGACTCCTCGGGTACTTTGTTAGATGCGTCACGTGTCCAACCGCCTATCGAGCTTATACCGAAGCTCTCGGAGGTCCAGCCGTGACCCATATCGTGAAATTCAAGTCCCCTCTTGGAGATCTCTGCCTCGCACTGTCTCTTCCACTGAAGCGTAGTCTCGGCGCTTACGGGCTCAGGCTCTCGGTTTGCGGTGTTATCGGTATGGTTATAATATCTGTCGTAATATGTCTTGGGGTTGTCAAACTCCATCATAAATACGTTGAGTCCGAGCTTAGGGGTGAAATCTATCACCTCAATCATATTAGGCTGAAATTCTCCGCCCTCGTTACACTGTCCTCTGTATCTGTTATCAGCCAGCTTGCGGTATCTAACGGGCTTTATCTCTCTTATCGGGATATATTCGCCGTCGATACCGGGGAAGAGCCAACGGCAGCCGTTTTCGCGTAGATATCTATATACCGCGAGAAGTATACTGCGATAGTTGCTTCCCGCAATTATACCGCCATTTTCGTCGCAATCTATATATACGATATCGTCAAGAGCAATATCCTCGGCATCTGATGTGTCCAGAGAAAAGTCGGTCATAAGTCCAAGTCTGAAGCCGTCAGCTGCGCTCGGATCATAACTTATTTCGATCTCACCGCATCTCGGCATCATCATTCTGAGATATTTTTTCAGCTCCTCTGCCGCAAAATCGACAACGTGGTTTGAATTGATCTTCTTGATCTTATACATTTTTTGCTCTCCTTATATCTATTATCGTTACTCCGTCGGGAGCAAGTCTTACCTGAAAATGCTTTTTCTCCCCAGATGTCTTGTCATATTCAAAGAATCCCGTTTCATTCAATGCATCAACAAATTTGACGGGCAGAACGGGAAAGTCACTCGCAATATCGGCGCTCTTCACCGAGAGGTCGGAATCGACCACCGCGTTGATATAAGCGTTATCATATTTGTTGTAGACAAATATTCTTTCCCTTCCGTCGGAAAGCTGTTGTATCAGTATCGGGTGATTGGACTTGAGTCCGCTGACAGAATATACCGCTTCCAAAAGAAGCTTCGCGCAGGTCTTGATAAATCCCTTGGAAAGCTTTCTGAAAGGCAGCTCCGCAATAGGAGGATGCACCTCTATTTCGGGATCATCTCCCCTTGAAGGCAGACCGTCATCAAGCGAAAGAAGTCTGTCTATTTCCTCCCTTTCGGCATCTCCAAGCTTCATTCCGCAGAGAAATACGCTCATAGGAAGGTCGCTGAATCTATCCCTAAAGAGAGCTTCGGGCTCGATACCATTCAGCTCAAACTCAGCGGGGGCAGTTCCAACCCACGGGTACTTATATTCCGCGAGGGCGCTTTTTTCGGTCTCGGACAGCATATCAAAGTTCGGCACAAAAAGCACCTCGTCAAGAATTCCCTTGATAAGATACTCACTGCGGACAGCGCCGCCAAAGGGCGTTCCCGCCTTGAATATCTCAAAGCTCTGCTTATGCGGTGTTGCGCGGCGATTAGCAATGTATTCGCCGAGCATTTTTTCGTGGGCGTGATCCGACCAAAGCACGAGGGGAGATACCGACCGTGTTACATCGGCACTAAATCCAATATCGAGTCGCTTTTTAATAAAATCCCACTTTTGTCTTTCCACACCGTCTCCGAGACAGATAAAGACGCCGTCAGAAGCAGGTCTTGTGCCTATTTCGTTCTTCGAAGCAAAAGCCGTCATAGTATATACGTCTCTCTCGACTCTCACGGGGGCGTGATCTATCATACTCCACTCCTCCGAGGCATCGTGAATACTGACCATCGAAAGGATCTTTCTATCCCCCACCTGCGCTCTGAGCAGTGGGAGATCCATATGGATACGGTGAAAATAGTACGGAAACTGCGGCTGCTCAAAGTAAACGCTCGAGGGAAGAATATTTGCGGTTATGCAATCGACTCCCGCAGCCATAACTCTCGCGGTGTCAAATCCGTAAGCGTATTTTGTTTCAAAGGGATCGGAGCAGTACATTCCAAGCACCCACACCTTTTTCCCCACGGCGTGGACAGCCGCGCACACCTTCTTGAAAAAGCCTTCCCAACGCCATTCCCAGAAGGATATCCAGCTTTCTCTGCGCTCAAACCAGAGATATTTCTGACGTATCGTTGCCGCCTCGGCGCTGTCGTCTCCCATTGTTTTCTGAATTTCCTCGGGAAGCGCCTCGCCTGTGTGATCAAGAAACTGCTCTACCATATCTGTCGAATAATCAGATCTAAAAAGATTATGTGACGGACAGAACATATCCGCGAGATGCACTCCCGCGCAGTCGTAGTCAACAAGTGTCTCCACAAGCTTTTTCGCAAAGAAGTCCTCGTAATAGCTTCCGTCCTTGAACCTCTTGAGGCACATAAGATTTCCCGCGCCCGAGGTTCTGCAGCTTCTCAGCTCCGGGTGATCTGAGAGCCACTCCTTATGAAATCTGTCCTTAAGATACGGGCCCATAATACCCGCGTAATATTCTATTCCCTGCTTTTTGAGCTCGGCAATAAGACCGCGAAGCTCAAGGTTAGTCCAATCCTGCCTGTATCTCTCGGTGTTTCTGAGCACCGCGCGATATGAGCAGTTGTCGGGAAAAAGCGTGTATTCCTCATCCATTCCTCTGTGAAGATGAATAAAATCGGGGTGAAACAGCAACGCGCAAACGCTCTCGGGGGTAAAGCCTGTATGTTCAAGGAAGTCCGAGACACCGTAATCGGGGGCTGTTCTGTCAAAAGCAAGCATCTGCAACCATATATTTATTGTTCTTTTCATAACTCTCTCCGTTCTTATTCTTGGATTATTCCTCCAACGTACTCTGCCTTCTTATCGTTTTTCTTTAGGTCTTCAATTGGAATATCCTTGCGGAACTTATGGAAATATCTATCAGCATAAGCATAGGCAAGTCCAAGATGATCGCAGAACCTCTCAAATTCGGGCTCGCACTTACAGAACCCGTCAAAGAAATCGTGGAACGCGACCGAAGCACCGATCTCGTCCTCGCCCGTACACTTCACCGCAAGAATTTTTGATAGTCCGCTCCAGAATATAAGATAATTTTCAAGCAACTTAAACGAGACTGTCTCGGAACGGTAGCGCTGTTTCTTTACCTTATTTTCCTTGGCAAAAGCTATATAGCGTTCACATTCCTCGGAAAGGCTGAGAAGCGGCTTCTCCATAGAGGGATCGTACACTCTGCTGATCTTTTTGTCAAGGGAAGCCTTTCCGCACATAAATTTCACGGGAACGATTCCTCCAATACGCTCGAATAGCTCGACTACATCTCTCCACACCTCGCCATAAGCGTGGCTGTAATAATCCTCCACCATTGTATCAAAGTCAACAGAGGTATCGAAAAGAGTCTCGGCATAGACGTAAAGCAAAAAGGTGTTCGGATAATAATTTCTCTGTGTACCGTCCTGAATAATTCCCTTCATACCGTTGATCTTATACGCCTTTACGTCCTTGTAAAGCATTCTTGCGTAATCCATATTACCGGGATTAAAATATTGGTTAAAACAGAAATGATACTCATAGACCATAGTATTTGTTACCTTATAGGTCTCGACCTGACGCCTTGTCTGAAGGAGATACGTATCAATATCCGGCGGCATTATGAGCTTGTTGAGGGTATATGGCGCGGGTTCTATGTGCTTTGGTTTTTCGGGGATCGCTTCATAATAAGATCGGCTTATGGGCGCTACAAGTAACGAAAACCTGTCGGGATTTTTCAGCTTTACCTTATCGGAAACGTAAAGCATCTCGGTATAGCAAGCAAAAACGACCTTTGATCCGAGACCTCTTGCCGTCATCTCCTCGTCTATCTCGTTAAGAAGCGTAATATACCAATCCCAAGGCATCATCTTGCGGCATTCCTCGCACTCGCAATGATTATTCACAAAATCCGCAAGCCAAACGTGGATATAATCAACGCAGGTATTCACCTCGCCGTAATCCGCCACAGCCTTCGCCACAAGATGTCTTGCCTTGTGGTTGGACATACAAAGCTGTGTGGTCAGAGGCGAGCCGCAGAAGAGCTTGCGCTCTCCGCCGATCATGGCTATCATCGACCTTGATTCCTCCGACAGCTTACTTTCGTCTATTCCCGCCCAGCCGTCACTCGAGTCGATACCTATTGGGTCGGCTGTCCAGCCGTGCCCCATATCCTGATATATAAGTCCCCTCTTTTTGATCTCGGCTTCGCACTCCCTCTTCCACTGAAGAGTCATTTCTGCGCTCACGGGCTCGGGATCTCTGTTGGCTTCGTTATGTAAATGGTCATAATAATTATTGTAATATGCCTTTGGATTATCAAACTCAAGCATAAAGACGTTCATTCCAAGCTTAGGCGCGATATCGATAGCCTCGAGCATACACTGCTGAAATTCTGCTCCCTCGTTGCACCAGCCGCGGTAACGGCAATCGGCAAGCTTACGGTACTTTATAGGTTCAAGCTCCTTTATCGGGATACAGTCTCCGTCAGAGCCGGGATAGAGCCAACGGCATCCGTTTTCCCTGAGAAATCTGTACACCGCGAGAAGTACGCTTCTCACGTTGCTTCCCGCGATAATACCTCCCTTCTCGTCGGTATCTATATAAATGATATCATCAAGTGTGATATCCTCTGCGTCGCTTGTATCAAGTCCAAATTCCGACATAACACCAAGTCTGAATCCGTCATTTGCCAAAGGGTCATATTTTATCGAGACATCTCCGCATCTCGGCATCATCATTCTAAGGTATTTTTTCAGCTCCTCAGCCGCGAAATCCACTACATTATCCGATGTGATCTTTTTTATTTCAAAATACATATTACCACCTCCAAAAGCTATACAAGGGGATTATAACATATAGTTTTCTTTTTTTCAATATCTTTTGTTTTTTATTTTTACTGATATTTTATTTATATTTACTGATTATAAACAGGAAAGATCCCACGGAGCAAAAGCTCCGTGGGATCTGCTTATAATTTAGATCTTACCAGTTATTATTTACTTCCTCTATCGCTGTATTTGCGGCATCGACCTTCTTCTCGTAGAGACGGGAGAGGGGGTTACCGGGATAGTATGTGATAACATCATAGATTACAGAGTATGCACCGCCAACGTTGAGCATTGCTCCAACGTCATAAACAACGTTGTCGTAAAGTATATCAAGCATATCCGCACATTTCTGGTCGTATGAGTGGTGAAGCTTACACTTTGTCTCTATAAATGCCTCAAGGGATGTCTTTGTGGAAGCCTCTGTAACCGCCTCGAGAGCATATCCCGCGAAGGGAACGTCGGAAACCGTGTAAGGAATACCTACACAAGAGCCGTTCTCATAGTTAAACTGTGTGTAATAAGCGGGCTGTTCCTTATTGTACTTGGGGTAAGGAAGAATTCCATACTCAAAGTCGATCGAAGAACCAAGGCTCAGGTCAAAGGACGAAGGAAGGTCACTGAGGAAGAGTGAACGTCCGTCCGCAAACGTATCGATACCGAGTGCGTAATCGAGAGGCTGGAACATACCGGGCTCGAGAGTCATTGTTGCCTCGCAGGTAACCTTCATGATTTCGGATACCATATTTACGATCTTATCGTCAACGGGAACAAGCTCAATTACTCCGTTGTTGTTCTTGCAGACTCTGTATCCCGCACCGAAAGAAAAGTTACGGGTTACGCCCTTACCGTCAGCGCAGAGTACCCATTGGTCATTTCTTCCGCCTGCTCCGCCACCGTCAAGGTCGGATGCGAATCCGCTGTTCGCAATCTCATAAAACTTTTCGAGAGTCCAATCTCCGCTTTCCACAAAATCCTCAATAAAGACATCAACATATTCCTCGTGGGTGTGGAAAAGCTCTCTGTTGTACATCATAAAGTATGTTCTTGCCTTAGCCTGAATAAGGAAATCGCTGTTCGCGATGTAAAGCTTACCATTGATGGAAAGCTCCTCATTCGCCTGCCAGTCCCAAGCACCGTGAGCAAGATCGATATTCTCAACGGTGTTAAGGTCGAGGAAGAATCCTCTCTGAGCGTGCTTTATCATATCTCTCGGGATATAAAGCACCGCGTGGTAAAGATCCTCGCCTCCGCTGTAAAGAAGGTCAGCTGTAGACGTGGGATTAGAAACGATAGTTCCGACAACATCAATACCATACTGTGTCTTGACCTGTTCGTTTCTTGTGAACACAGCATCATTAACAACGTTGCCGTTAAGTGAGTCCGCGTCGATCTCATAGTTTGTCATTTGGTTTGCATCTCTTCCGAGAACGTTCCAGACCTTTCCGCCCCAATCCGTGGGGGTAAGATGAGACTCATAGATGTCTCTTGTTGTACTCGCGTCGCCTTCGCCGCCGTTGTTAGCCACGGTTGTCGTTGACACAACGTTGGGATCGTCTTCCTTACCGCCACAGGCAATAAAGCAAGTCACGATCATCATAAGCGCAAGAACAAGCGCGAGAATTCTTGCTGTTTTTTTCATAAACACCATCCTTTTTTATTAATTTATATCATTTTATCACATAGGTGACAAAAAATCAAGAGGAATAGCTTGCAAGCATCTCATCAAGCTCACCCTGTGCCGTATCAACAGACTTGTTGTAGAGTCGCTGATATACGTTCATCTTCATTACAGGCACAGTTTCAGCTATATGCACGTAAAGACCGCCGTAGTTGCAGATAGCCGCTATATCGTAAACAACGTTTTCAAATACAAGGTCGAGCATCTCTGCGCATCTCTGGTCGTAAACGTCCTGAAGCTTACATTTTGTTTCGTAGAACGCATCAAGTGTCGTATCGGTTGAGAGCTCTGTGAGTGCCTCGAGTCCGAAACCGCAGAATTCCTGATCCTCTGCCATAATCGGGATAGCAAAGAAGCTTCCGTTACCGATATTGATATGTGTGTAGTACTTTTCCTGTGCGACATCATATTTAGGATAAGGAAGAATACCAAACTCAAAATCGCAATATTTGTTTAGAGACGATTCAAATACCGAGGGGAATGAGCAGAAGAGGAGCGAACGGCTGTCACACCAGGTACGTGTTGAGCTTTCAGGCTGTTCACCGTCATACATCGCCATATTTCTGTCACTCGCAAAGGCAAGGGTCTTATCAATGATGGAGATTATTTTATCATCAACACCAACAAGCCTCGGAACACCGTCCTCTATTGTAGAGACACGGAAGCCTCCGCCGAAAACAAGTGTTGCAAAGGAATGAGTACTTTCAAGTGTAAGTCCGAAGGCATCGGCTGCGCTATGTCCGTCCACACCGTCCACCTCATAGGTGAAATCAGTTACAAGCTCACCCGCCTTTTCAAGTGTCCACTCTCCGCTCTCTACCCAATCCTCAATGTAAAGATCGGAATACTCGTCAAAGGATCTGAGAAGAACACGGTTATAGAGCATTATGTAGGTTCTGCTCTTGTCCTGAATAAGGAAATCACTTGTGGTGTAGTAAAGTTTGCCCATAACGGTGAGCTGCTCATTTGCGTAATCATTCCACGAAATGTGGTTAAGATTTATATGAGGAACAGCAGTAAGGTCGGAAAGGAATCCCTGCTCTGCGTGCTGCTGCGCATACTTAGGAATATAGATAACAAGATCGTAAAGGTCATATCCCGACTTGTAAAGCAGGTCGGCAGTAGCGTATACGTTTGCATCAAGTGTCTTTTGGACAATAATACCGTATTTAGACTTTATCATCTCGTTTCTGGAATATACCGCATCGTTAACGACCTCGCCGTTGAGGGTGTCTGCAGCGATCTCGTTGTTGTAAAACTGAACGTGGACTCCTCCATCTCGTCCGAGAACGTTATACGGTACATCACCCCAATGCTTTTCAGGAAGCTTAGAGACCGATCTGTCCTCGGTGGTGGTTGCCCCATCGCCGTTTTCCCCGCCTTCGCCTGCTGTGGTTACTACGGTCGTATTCGAGGGATCTTCCCCATCAGTACCGCAAGAAACAAAGCTGGTCACGATCATCATAAGCGCGAGAATAAGAGCGAGAATTCTTGCTGTTTTTTTCATAAACACCATCCTTTTTATTTTATTAATTTATATCATTTTATCACGTATGTGATAAAAATCAAGCGGAATAGCTTGCAAGCATTTCATCAAGCTCAATTTGAGCTTGATCGATCGTCTTATTGTAAAGACGCTGATATACGTTCATATTCATTGTTATCACTGTGGTAGCAATATGATCGTAAAGTCCGCCGTAATTGCAGATAGCAGCTATATCGTAAACAACGTTTTCAAATACAAGGTCGAGCATATCCGCGCATCTCTGATCGTATACATCCTGAAGCTTACATTTCGTTTCGTAGAATGCCTCAAGTGTCGTATCGGTCGAAAACTCTGTGAGCACCTCAAGTCCGAAGCCGCAGAATTCCTGATTCTCTGCTATCATCGGGATAGCAAAGAAGCTGCCGTAACCGATATTGATGTGTGTGTAATACTTTTCCTGTGCTGTATCGTACTTAGGAAAAGGAAGGATACCAAATTCAAAATTACAATATTTGTTGAGAGAAGACTCAAATACCGAGGGGAACGAGCAGAAGAGGAGCGAACGCCCGTCACACCATGTCAGTGTTGGGCTCGCAGGCCACTCGCCGTCATACATCGCCATCGTCCTGTCCCCCGCAAACGCAAGGGTCTTATCGATGATCGAAATTATTTTTTCGTCAACTCCAACGAATTTGGGAACACCGTCCTCTACTGTAGAGAAGCGGAAGCCCGCTCCGATAAGAAGTGTCGCAAAGGAATTAGGTCCTTCAAGCGTAAGTCCGAAAGCATCATTCTCATTATGTCCGTCAATACCGTCCACCTCATAGCTGAAATCACTTACAAGCTGAGCAGCCTTTTCAAGTGTCCACTCTCCGCTCTCTACCCAATCCTCGATATAAAGGTCGGAATATTCCTCAAAGGATCTGAGCAGACCGCGGTTATAAAGAATTATGTAGGTCCTGCTCTTGTCCTGAATAAGGAAATCACTTGTGGTATAGTAAAGCCTGCCCATAACTGTAAGCTGCTCATTTGCGTAATCGTTCCACGCAATGTGATTGAGATTTACGTGCGGTACTGTCGTAAGATCGGAAAGAAATCCCTGCTCTGCGTGCATCTGCGCATACTTAGGAACATAGATGACCAGATCGTAAAGGTCGTCTCCCGACTTATAAAGCAGGTCAGCAGTAGCGTACACATCCGACCTAAGAGTTTTTTGAACAATAATGTTATATTTGGTCTTTATCATCTCGTTTCTGGTGTAGACCGCGTCATTAACGACCTCACCGTTAAGAGTATCTGCCGCTATCTCATGATTATAAAACTGAACGTGAACACCGCCGTCTCGTCCGAGAACGCTATAGGAGTCGCCGCCCCAATCTTTATCGGGAAGCTTGGAGACCGATCTGTCCTCGGTAGTGGTAGCTCCGTCGCCGGTTTCTCCGCCTTCGTCAGCTGTAGTTATTACAGTCGTGTTCGAGGGATCTTCACCGTCAGTACCGCAAGCGGAAAAGCATACAAGCAGTGTACTGAGAACGAGAACCAGTGTCATTAATCTGCAAATGTTTTTCATTGCTTATCCTCTCTTTATATTTATTTTATATTTATTATACAACTTTTTTTACAATAATGTGTATAATATTGAGTATGATTTGTACAAAATATAGTTTTTTTAATTACAATTATTCAACTGTAACAGTTCCGTCCTCTTCCACCGTAACGCTCATTCCGTCCTTAACGTAGGAAAGAAATTCGTCGCCGAGGCAGTCGATAACAGGCATCGTTATATCCTCAACCCAAACGTCGGCAAGTACAGCTCCCGCCGCCGCAAGAGAGTCGATATGACCCGAAAAAAGCATACACGCAGGCTGTTTTTTCATTGCGCAAGCGCAGTAGAGCACGAGTCCGCCCGTAGTAGAGCCTATCGTCTGAGGAAGGCAGAGCGCCTTGCCTATAAGGGGCTTTCCGTGAAGTTCCTCGTTATTCTGGTCGCCGCACTTTACCTCTTTGTCGCCGAACTGAAGAGCCATCTGGAAGGACGCCAGCGTATTGAAGCCCTGAGTTGTAACGACTGCGGGAGCGGTGACCTTACCCGCGCTTATTACTCTTCCCTGAAATTTTTTCATAATCATTTGCCTCCCTTCGTGATCGCGCTCAGTATCTCTTCATCTGTATAATATCTCGCGCTTGTGTACGTGCGGAGCTTATTTGACGAGGTGATAACAGGCATCTTCTTGCAAAGCGGGTTGTTCATATACATCAGAGGACAGATATAAGAGGTGATAACGCCCGTTGCCTTGAGTCGCTCCGCGTATTCGGTCTTTCCAAATGCCTCGAGGACCTTGGGGGCTGCGGTAAGCACTGTGGGGATAGTCACCTTCTTTGCTCCGCTCTCCTTAAGCCCCGCCTCGATCTTGTCGGTCCAATCCTTGAGCTGCTCAAGGGAGAGATGAGGACATCCTACAAAGCAAAGCTTGGGAGCTGCCTCGGGATCTTTCCAGATCACAGGGTAGTTATTCTTAACTCTTTCAAGCTCTGCATCGTCGATAACGTATTCCTTCGCACCGTCAGCGATCAGGCTCTCGCCCTGCTCTACCGCCTCGGGGGTAAGGTTTGCTATATGATAAAGTCCGACAGCGCCGTTCGATGCGGTTGCCGCGCCAAAATCCTTGAGATATGCGCAAGCGGCATCATTCAGCTCATTTCCTATCCATTCGTCAAGTCCGATAACGTAAGGAACATCCTCCATTACCTTCATTCCGATAGCCGAGCCGAGGAGCTGAGCCTCGGGCTTCTTGGTAGTCTTGATCCTTACTACCCAAGTCGCCTTTCTTCCCTCGTCGGTGAGAAGTCCGAAATAAGGAACGTATCCGACTATAGATCCCATAATGTCGATAATACCCGAGTTTCGGTTACATCTCGCGCCAAGGACAGAGTTTGCGTAAACGACTGCGCTCGATTCCGCCCAGGAGAGCACATCTCCCTTCTTAGGCTTGTTGCCGACCTCGTCCATATAGCAGGTACAGCTGAAGGCATCGTCGTCAAGGAGTCCGAGCTCCTTAAGCTGACCCTCATAGAAATCCTGCTTTGTGTACATAAACTTGTTAAAAACAAGATTCTGAAGGAAATTCGCGGGAACGTTCTTGTCCAGAGGACGGGGGTCTACCGAGAATTTCTGACCCGAGGTAACACCCGCATCGAGAAGCTGCTGCATAAGATCGTAGACCGGAGACATTACCTTAAGTCCGAATGAAGTTACCAGATGGTTGTAGCTCGAGGTGATGGGCACGAGCTTTTCAGCCTCAAAGGCATCGCCGTATCTGACAAGGGTCTTCATTACCTTCGCCATCGTCTCACCCTTAGAGCCGTTGAGTATTTCCTGTTGTTCGTTTGTTAATATCATTTTTTCTCTCCTTACCAAATAATCAGAGCTTCATACATACGTCCCACGCACCCCAGATAACAGTGCGGAGGTTTCCGACCTTAGAGGCGTCACCGATAACGTGGATATTCTTTCCCTTGACAGCAAGAGGCGCGGGATTATATCCGACCGAAAGGATCACGCTGTCCGACTCAAGCTCAATGCTCTTGCCGTCCTTATCCTTGAGGGTAACGCTTCCCTCACCTATCTCGGAAACAGAGGTCTCAAGATAAACTGGGACTTTGTTGGTCTTGAAGAAGTCGCGCAGGTAGCTGGTGTTCGCGAGGCATATTCCCTTTGTGGTGATAAGGTCGTCCTGCATTTCCACAATGGTGGGCTTCTTTCCGTTCAGATAGAGCTCGTAAGCGATCTCACAGCCGGTAAGTCCGCCACCTATAACAGTGACCTTTTCTCCCACCTCTGCGTTTCCGAGAAGGAAGTCGACAGCCTCAAGGGCCTTTTCTGCACCCTTAATGGGTATTCTCTTGGCAACAGCGCCCGTTGCTATGATTATCTCATCTGCGCCGAGAGCATTTACGTCCTTGATCTCGGTATTGAGCTTGATCTCTATAGGATACTTAGCCAGCTCGCGTATGTACCAGGAAATAAGCGCTCTGTCCTTCTCCTTGAATGAGGGAGCTGCCGCGGCAATAAAGACACCGCCGAGCTTATCCGACTTTTCGTAAAGCGTTACGCTATGACCTCTCTTCGCAAGAAGGATAGCCGACTCCATACCGCCGATACCGCCACCGATAACGGCGATATTCTTTTTCTTCTTGGCAGGCTGAACAGTGTATTTTTTAGACTGCATCGTCTCGGGATTAAGTGCGCAGCGCGCAAGGCCCATCGTGTCGGTAAGGTCCTGAGTATTTGCGTGTCCCTTGGAGGATGAGAAGTTGAAGCATCCGCTGTGACAGCAGATACAAGGCTTGATATCCTCTATCCTGTCCTCGATCATCTTGGTGACCCATTCGGGGTCGGTAAGGAACTGACGGGCAACACCGACGGCGTCTATCCTTCCCTCGGCAACAGCCTTAGCGCCCACCTCGGCATCCATTCTTCCCGCGCAGACCACGGGAATATCAACGTATTCCTTGATATGTGCCACGTCCTCAAGATTGCAGTTCTCGGGCATATACATCGGCGGATGCGCCCAATACCAGGAGTCATACGTGCCGTTATCGGCGTTGAGCATATCATATCCCGCATCCTGCAGGTACTTCGCCGCTCTTTCGGACTCCTCCATATTTCTTCCGACCTCGGTATATTCCTCCCCGGGCATAGCGCCCTCGCAGAATCCCTTCATCTTGGACTCTACGGAATAACGGAGCGAAACGGGATAATCCTCGCCACACGCCTCCTTGATAGCCTTTACGACCTCTGCCGCAAAGCGGTAGCGGTTCTCAAAGCTTCCGCCGTAATCGTCGGTACGCTTGTTAAAGAACTCGATAGAAAACTGGTCGAGCAGATATCCCTCGTGAACTGCGTGGACCTCAACTCCGTCAACACCCGCGTCACGGCAGAGCTTAGCCGTCTTTGCGAAGGCTTCGATGATCTCGTGGATCTGCTCCACCGTCATCTCGGGGCAGATGATGTCGTGCGCCCAACGAGAGGGCTGAGGAGAGGGAGACGCAAGCTCGTGAGAGGTATCTATGATAGGCTTCACGATAGCTCTTGTGAATTTGTTTCTGTGCAGAGGAGCGACAAGCTCGGTGATCGCCCAGGAGCGGCCCATTCCCGCGGTAAGCTGAACAAAGAGCTTTGCTCCCGTTTTATGGATCTCGTCCATAAATTCCTTCAGCTCCTCAAACATCTTGGGGTTCTGCCAGAGCCATTTTCCCCAGAAGGTATCGCGCAGGGGCGCAATTCCGGGGATTATAAGTCCGACGTTGTTATTCGCTCTCTCAAGAAAGAGCTTTGCCGCCTCTTTGTCAAAGTGACAGCCTGTGAGCTCAAACCAACCGAAAAGTGACGTACCGCCCATCGGGCACATTACGATACGGTTTTTGATCTCTACGTCTCGGATCTTCCAAGGGGTAAACAGTGCTTCATATTTTGAATCCATACTTTTCTCCTTTGTATCACAAATGTATCCAATTTACATTATATATTATCAACTTCGTTTTGTCAAGAAGGAAAAAAGCTCCCGCGATGTCAAAAAAAGACTCCGCAGGTGCGCGTACAAAATCAGCAACCTTCATTATCAGAAAAAGAGAGGACATTTCGGCTACGAACCGATTTTTCCTCTCTTTCTGTCGGGACAATATTACGATTCCTTTTGTTTGGTAACGATTAACGCTTTTACGCGTTCACAGAGCTTAATAAATCTCGGATGATCACGAAGCGCGTCAAAATCCTTTCCGTTGAGAATATCATAATAATTGCTGGGAAACAGGCAATAGCAGCTACACATACCGTTCATTTGAGTAGCCATATATATCATTCTCTCTTCAGGGCTGTCGGGATTATTGTCACGGTTCATCCAATACTCTTTAGCTCGCCATTCCATTCCATCAAGAAAACGGCATGACGTCGGCAATACGACCTCATCTGTAATCATCATTGTATCCTCTAACAGCTTTACTACAGCTTCTGCTTTCGAAAGAGCCTCATCCTGATTCCCCGAGAGTATTGACCGTACCGCCGATTTAAGCCCGAGTTCAACACGGTCTGTTATCCACATATCAGGGCTATCATCCTCGGCATCGCAACGAATTAATGAAAGTATAGCTTCCATAAATTGATCTGCAGCTTGTTTATTTTCGTTGCTTTCTCCCCATTTTAGCAGATAGCCAGGACAAAGCAAGGCTTCAAAAGCAACATATAGCTGATATCTGCGTTCGGGCTCGAACTTTTCCGCATCCCCACGATGCTGATATCTCCTGAACAGTAATGCACGCTCGGAACAGTCAAACGAGGTAGTGTATTTTTTCAAAAAATCCTCTAAATGATCCTCGTCCTCAATATATGCCATTGTTTGGATAGTGTGTGGATACATAGGATGGCGCTCAAGGTAGGCATCTGCCAGCAATCGCACTTCGGGAAGTATTTTAGGATCGCGAAATGCTCTGTCGTTTCCTTCACACCACGGACGCCACGCGGAATCGCTGTCAAGATAATTTCTGCGTATATCACGGAGAAAGTTTACGATTTTGTCGGCATCGTAATCTCTTTTTATACACTCACGACGAAGCTCGTCAAATGTTTGAACCGCACGTTTTTCCTTTTCGATCCGAGGCATTCCAAGCAGCTCGTCAACCGTCACGGAAAGCTCTTCGGCAATGGCAGGGATCAGCTCAAGGTCAGGATAAGTCGTACCGTTTTCCCAGCGGCTGATTGATTGGTAGGTTACGCCTAAGCGATCGGCAAGTGCTTCTTGCGTCAGATCGTTTTTCTTTCGGAAGTTACGTATATTTTCTCCAATTGCAAGTTTCATTTTTTCCTCCTTGTTCGGGTGATTGCTTAGTAAGCATTTCTTTTGTCGACACCTATATTATACTGTAAATTTATCAAAAATTCAATAACGCATTTTGAGAGAATAATTATTATTTTATGTTATATTTTCCGTTTTCTTGACACTTGCGTCTGGAGTAAGCGTAGCATAATGGCAGGAGCTAGCGCAACATTAATTTTATACTCGCTTCATTGTAATGAGCGCTCCCTCAGCCGCCCCCGTCGAAAGCTTCCAACGGCAGAAAAACACCACCAAAGACAATGGGTGCTGTTCTTAGCGGAGAATTTATACTTTGAGCAAAGTGCAAGCATCGCATTTGACTAGTCAAACGCAAATATGGGCTAAGCCCAAGCCCTTATATCGACAGAAAGAGATAACAAATCGGTTCGTAGCCGAAATGTTATCTCTTTTTCTGTTGGTTTAATGAAATCGTTGCGCGGCAACGATGAAATCTTCACTTCGTTCAGATGAAATCCAAGGTGAAACCTTGGATGAAATCAAATCCGGTTAACTTCAACCCTGCGAAGCAGGATTTCATCGCGATAGCGATTTCATCCACCATAGGTGGATTTCACCCGTCGAAAACGGATTTGACTGCGTGATACTCCGTTAAGAGTATCACGCTAATCCTTGGTGGTGTTTGTGCTTTCTCCGCTAAAAATGCAGAGCCATGCGTGGATCATTTTTAAATTTTACGCTCGAGAATAGCATCCTCCGCCTTTAGTAGCTTATATGCTCTTAGCTTTTGCGCCGTAGAGCTCGTAAAGCATCCAGAGAACAGAATATCTGTCCTTAAGATCCTTTGCGTAGAGCTTACCGTCAGCGATCTTTTCCTCGCCGTAAAGCTTCGTAAAATCGTTATAATCAAGTCCGACTCTCTTTACGTAGTCAAGCATCTCAGCCGATGTGGGAGCTTCGGCGAGTACCTTGCGGATCTCTGCCCATTTTTCCTTGTAAATGGCAACTCTGTCAAGATCGTACCAACCCATTTTGTTCTGAAGAGCAAATACCTCTCCCGCAATACTTCCGTAAATACGGTTGATGTTTGCGTTATACTCGTCAGCGTCGAAGCAATCGTTAAACTCCTCGATATTCTCTATCTTGAGGAGCTCCTCGCGAATTCTGCAGGTCTCAACAGCCGAGTAGCATACGTCGATGCCGTGTGAGAAATAGGGCTCTCCTCTGAGGATACCAACGATCTCAAAATAGTGAGACATATGGTGCTCACTTCCCGATGCGGGTCTCGAGTTTCCAACGTATGCCATAAGGATACCAACGGTCACAAGCGCCTTCATAAGGGCGGATACCGCGTGAGGATCGCGCTCTGTGAGCTTATCCGCAAGGAATACAGTCTCCTTTGTGGTATCCATAGTCGCGTTGAATACGTAATCACAGATATATTCTCCGTTAACGACAGAGCTGAGCTTCCAGTCGTTAAGGCAGGAGAACTTACCGATGATATCTCCGTATCCCGCCTGGATCATTTCAAAGGGAGCGTTCTTGATAATATTGATATCAGCAATGATAGCCTTCGGCACGTCTGCGTTGAGAGTTACCTTCATACCGTCAAGAATGAGAGCAGATCCCTTGGAAGCGTAACCGTCCATAGAGGGAGCGGTAGCTACTATGTAATAGGGGAGCTTTGAAGCGAAGCTTACCTGCTTACAAAGGTCGTTGATAACTCCCGAGCCAACACCGACGATAAGGTCGGTCTTCTCTGTTACCTTGTCGGTGAGAAGCGCTATAGCCGCCTCGTTGGGAACGAGAACGCCCTCGGACTCATAAACGAGCACAGACTCGATCTTGTCCTTTATAAGCTCCTCGACCTGCTTACCGCAAACGGCATAGGTATTGGTATCAGCCGCAAGAACGATGCTCGAATAATTTGCTACGAGCTCGGGTATCTTCTTGAGAGCACCCTCTTCGATAACGAGATAATCGATAGGACAGCTGTGGGACATTCCGCAGGGACAGTCCTTTCTGCCTAAAAGCAATTCTGAAAGTTCCATATTATTTCTCCTTAAGCTTAAGAATTAAAGAAGCTCGCTGACACACTTACCGAATTCGAGGTAGTTGTCAACACAGATAAATCCGAAATCCGACTTGTAGACCGACTCGTCGTTTCCGCCAAGTCCGTAGTCGTCACCGACAAAGACTACCTCATCGTGCTTGAAGCCGTGCTCTTTGCAGTAGAGATCGAGAGCGTAGTACTTGTTGTAGGGCTTGGGCGCCATATCGAAGGAGGAAGATCCGCCAACGAAGACCTCATAGTCGGAAAACTCAGCGCAAACCTCATCATATATTGCTCTGCGCTTTGAGCGGTCGGGGTCGAAAGCGAGCTTGTCGGCAATGTCAGCCTTTGTTCCGAGTATCGGGAAGGTAACGACGCCCGAGTCGTGGAATTCGACGTTCTCACCCTTGAACTCGGTAAATCCGTACTTTTTACGCATAGCGGTAATCTTTGCGTCGACTGTCTCTCTGTCACAGGGGAGTCTTTCGTCGCGTACAATGTCAAGAAGACCTGTTTCGGGATTGTACTTGGCGTACTGAAGACCGTAGTTGCCCATAACGTCTATGGGGAATCTGTTGAGCTGCTCAAAGATACGGTTGCAGTTGCCCGCTCCTGCCATAACCAGCTTGTACTTTGCCGCAAGCTTCTCAAGCACGGCGCGGTTTGTGGGATCAAGCTTTGTCTTGTGCTGTGTAAGTGTTCCGTCGAGATCAAATGCGATAAGTTTAATCATTTTTCTTCTCCTTTATAATTTCAAATTTATTTTCAACAACATTATAATATTTTGATTGATTTCTGTCAATATTCGGCTGTAATTATTATAAACGATCAAAAACGATCATATTTGATTTTTCACGGGATTACAATAAAATGCGGCAACACCCTGTGTTTTCAGCTCATCTTCTGCGAGTTTTGCCGTTTTCTCATCGGGAAAAATCCCGAACACAGAAGGACCGCTTCCGCTCATCATAGCGTTATAAGCACCCCGAGCAAGCATTACCTCTTTTATAGCCGTCACCTCTTCCCTTTCGGGCTCGATAGCCCGCTCAAAGATATTATAAATATTCTCTGCCACCGAAAGTATATCTCCGTCTTCGAGAGCGCGCCGCAAGGGTGAGAGATCTTTTGGCGAGTACGCGCCTTCGGCAAAGCCGCCGAAGCAGGAGTCAAGAGTCGAATACGCCCAAGGAGTCGAAACTCCCTCCTTGCCGCAAGCGACGACCATATGACAGCTCGGCATTTCGGCGATAGGGTGAAGCAGGTCTCCGTATCTGTCGGCAAAAAGCGTTCCTCCCACAATGCAAAACGGCACGTCAGCTCCGAGCGCCGCTCCCAACTCGCAAAGCTCGGAGAGCGTCATCGGCTCACCGCAAAGTCGGTTGAGTCCGCGAAACCCAGCCGCCGCGTCGGTACTCCCCCCCGCAAGTCCCGCCGCCACGGGAATACGCTTGAATATCTTAATATCGGCAGCGCGCTTCTCTCCGATCCTCTCAAAGAAGATATCAGCGGCACGCCACGCGAGATTTTTTCGGTCTTTTGGGATAGACTCTATATTGCAGGAGATACTGTGGCTCTCCCCCTCGCTGAGCGCGACGGTAACATCGTCGCAGAGCGAGACAGTCTGCATCACCGTGTCCACCTTATGATATCGGTTCTCGGCAATTCCGAGAACGTCAAGATGCAGATTTATTTTGGCATAAGCCTTGAGATCAATACCGTCCATAAACACCTCCGAAACAGAACTGGCAGCCGCGTTTGTTAAAAATATTTTATCATATCCCAAATACTTTTTCAAGCACTTTCTCCAGATTAATCTTTTTTAGCTTAAAATTTAGCAAAATTTTTAAATTCTATTGACTAACACTGAAAAATGGAATAAAATATAAGGTGTGATATTTTTTGCGGAGGTCCTCAGATGAAATTTGATTTTGACAACAAACAGAAAACCCTGACGTTTGTTTTTTCCTGCGTTATAATTTTTCTTCTCATTTTTGTATTAATAAACGTTTCGGCTGTGTCGGGATTTATCTCGGCGCTTTTGACGACCCTTGCTCCGATCATCGTCGGTGCAACGATCGCCTACCTTCTGAACCCCCTGCTCAAGCTATATGAATATAAAATACTGAAAAAAATAAAGAAAAAGAACCTCAGAAGAATTCTTTCACTTGTACTCACATTCGTTTCGGTAATCGTTGTGATCGTGCTCTTCCTGCTCCTCATCATTCCTCAGATCGTCAAGAGCGTCATCGACCTTGCGGGAAAGCTGGATATTTACATCAGCGATACCCTTGACCTTATAAACGAGCTTGTGGCTAAGCTCGATAAGTACCCCGAGCTGGCAAAGTATATAAACACCGAAGAGCTGCTTTCATCCCTCTCCGAATTTTTCAGCAACTCTCAGGACATTATGAGCACAGTGCTCACCTACGTTAAGGATTTCGGTGTTGGACTCTTCGTTGGAGTTAAAAACCTGCTTATCGGTCTCTTTATCTCTATCTATATTCTTTCATCTAAGGAAAGTCTCCACGCGGGAGTAAGAAAGCTGACAGCGGCTCTCTTCAAGGATCAGACAAGAACAAGACTTCTCCGCTACACACGTGTCGCAAACAGAACCTTCGGTAACTATTTTGTAGGTGTCCTCGTTGATGCCTGCGTGGTCGGTCTCGTCTCATTTGTGATATTCACCATATTCAGAATTCCCTACGCTCCCCTTGTTGCGACGATCGTGGGAATTACAAATATAATCCCGATCTTCGGTCCGTTCATCGGAGCTATCCCCTCCGCGTTCATCATTTTCATCGCCAACCCCTCGAAGGCACTGCTCTTCGTTATTCTCATAATCGTAATTCAGCAGATCGACGGCAACATCATAGCCCCGAAGATCCTCGGCAACTCCACGGGTATAAGCTCTCTCGGAGTTATTGTCGCGATCGTTATTATGGGTGACCTCTTCGGCATTATCGGTATGATCGTCGGCGTTCCCGTATTCGCTATGATAATAATGGTTATAAACGAGATAGTTGAAACAAAGCTGAAGGACCGCGGACTCCCAACCAGCACGGATGATTATTATCCCGCATATTCATTGGTAGATCCTCACGAGCATCACGAAAAGCTTGGCGAACGCCTCTTCAAATCGCTCTTCGGCGGATTGACCGATCTCATAAAAAAGATATTCAAAAAATTCAAAAAGACTGCCGAGGATGATTCCGAAGCCATAGACACGGAAGAACAAAAGGAAGGAAAGGAAGAAAATAAAGACGATGAATAATTTTGACAACAACGTAAAAAAAGGCGGAATATCGGTTGACACCGAGCATATATTCCCTATCATAAAAAAGTGGCTCTACTCGGAAAAGGACATTTTTCTTCGCGAAATAGTTTCCAACGCCGCAGACGCCATCACAAAGCTGAAACGACTCGGCTCTCTCGGAATACGTGAGGATCAGGGTGAGGAATACAGGATCACTGTCACCCTCGACGAGGAGGCAAAGACCCTCACTGTTTCCGACAACGGTATCGGTATGACAGAGGAAGAGCTGACAAAATATATATGCAGCATCGCCCTCTCGGGAGCGGTCGACTTCATCAAGAAATACGAGAATGAGGCTGAATCCTCCAAGAACGGCATTATAGGTCATTTCGGTCTCGGATTTTATTCGGCATTTATGGTCAGCTCCTCGGTAGAGGTGCTCACAAGGTCTTATACAGACGCTCCCGCGGTTCATTGGGTCTGCAACGAGTCGGGCGAATACGAAAGCTCCCTCTCCGAAAGAGATACCCACGGAACAGACGTTATAATGCATATATCAGAGGATGAGCGCGAATATCTCTCGGCGTCCAAGATCCGCGCTATGCTTGAAAAATACTGCTCCTTTATGCCGATCGAAATATATTTCGATGACGGAAGTGAAAAAAAGGAGGGCGACGAGGAAAAACCTGTCAACGATGTTCATCCCCTTTGGCAGAAATCCCCCTCGGAGTGCTCCGACGAGGAGTACAAGGAGTTTTACTCAAAGGTATTCCGCGATTTCAAAGAGCCGCTCTTCCATATTCACATCAACGCCGACTACCCCCTCAATTTCAAGGGAATTCTCTATTTCCCCAGATTTGCCAACGATTACGAGGCAATGGAGGGTCAGGTCAAGCTTTACTACAATCAGGTATTCGTTGCCGACAATATAAAAGAGGTCATTCCCGAATATCTTCTGGTGCTGAAGGGCGTTCTCGACTGCCCCGAGCTTCCGCTCAACGTCTCGAGAAGCTATCTGCAAACCAACTCCTACGTCTCCAAGGTGTCGGCTCATATTGTAAAAAAACTGGCTGACAGGCTTAATTATCTCTGCGCAAACGAGCGCGAAAACTATGAGTCTATCTGGAAGGACATCTGCCCCTTTATAAGCTATGCTTGTATGAAGGACAAAAAGTTCTATGACCGTGTAAAGGGCTCTCTGCTTCTGCCTCTCACAAGCGGCGGCGTAATGACCTACTCGGAATATCTTGAGTCCGCAAAAGAAAAGAATGAAAATACCGTTTATTACGCTACAGATAAGGACCTTCAGGCGCAGTATATCTCAATGTTTACAGCAGAGGGTATAAACGTAGCTCTGTTTGAACGCCCCATCGAAGCGCAGTTCTCCACTATGCTCGAGCATTATATGGAGGGAGTCAAGTTCGTAAGAGTTGACGCCGAGATAGCCGAAAGTCTCAAGGGCGACGGCGAGACCACCGAAAACGAGGAGCTCAAGGCGCTCTTCCTCAAGGTCAGCGGAAACGAAAAGCTCAACGTAAAATTTGACGCATTGAAGAATGCCGATATCCCCGCTCTTCTCAACATCTCCGAGGAAACGAGAAGAATGGACGAGATGATGAAATTCTACGGAATGGGAGACATCTCCGCGCTTCCGAATGACTCCTCTCTCGTGCTCAATACCGCGTCTCCCCTTATAAACAAGCTTGCCGATGCGGCAAGCTCCGACCCCGAAAAGGCTGAAATGATCGCTTCCTTTATCTATAAGGTATCACTGCTTTCACAGAAAAAGTTCTCTGCCGAGGAGATGCAGAGCTTTATCGGCGATAGCTTTGATATTCTTATGAAGCTTTGAAAATGCTTGAAAGATCAAAAATTACAGCCAAGAGAAATCTATCCGAGCTTAGAACGCGAATCGATATACTAAAAAGGCAGAAGGCTATAATTGCCACCTGCCTCTCAGAGGATATACTCACTATTCCCGAGATCTCACTCGAGGAGAAATACGGACTTTTTTCCGAACAGCTTGAGGCTTTGGACGTTAGTGATAAGCTCTGCTTTTGTCGGGCGCTTATCAAGGATCTCTCAAACCTTGAGGGACTGAGATCCCCTCTGCGTGATACGGATATTCCCGTTCCCGCGGGATCTCACGGAAAGATCGCCTTTATAAGGAACAACTATAACGATCTCGCGCTGAAAAAGCTTTCCGCCGCCGTTCCCCACTCAAAGTCGGTACAAAAATCAAACTTTGAGGATTGCTGCGAGGCGGTAGCGTCGGGTGAATGTGAATTTGCGGTTATACCCGTTGAAAACACCTCGGACGGGAAGATGTTCGGATTTTATTCACTTATAGACCGATACGAGCTCCGTATCTGCGCCGTATGCAGCATTGAAAGCGACGACCTCTCAAAAACCGTCAGGTATGCCCTCGTGGGAAGAAATTTTATTTCCGATGAGGTTGAAAAGCTTTGCTCAAAAAAGCCCCGAACCTTTGAGTTTTCTCTTTTGAAATCAAGGCTGGAGGAGATCGATGAGATCATCAGCGCTGTTTCACTCTGCTCATCAAAGGTATTGAGAGTCTCGAGCGTTGAACACGCATACGACAGTGAAATGACAAAATTTTATTTTTCCTGCTCACTGTCGAGGGCGACAGAGCTTGACGTGCTGACTGTCTATCTGCAGCTCGAGCACCCGCAGTACGATCCCATAGGGATATACAGAGAATTATAAAAGAAAGGAACAATTATGGATCATATCGAATATACGCCTCAGGGGGTCTGCTCAAGAAAGATCGACATCGATGTTGAGGACGGAATAATTACTAAGGTAAAATTTTCGGGAGGCTGCGCGGGTAACACTCAGGGCGTTGCAAGTCTGCTTGTCGGAATGACGGTCGACGACGCTATAGAGCGACTTTCAGGCATACGCTGCGGATTTAAATCCACATCCTGCCCCGATCAGCTTTCAAAGGCTCTTTTGAAATATAAAGGAAAATAAAAATTTATTTTTTCTCTTGACAAAGGAGAAAATTTGTGGTATAATACTCGCACTGCCTATGTGAGCAGCAAAATATATTTGTTTGAAAGGGTTCTGAAACCGTGGATAATTGCGACAGTACAGACTGTACCGATCGATTATGCAATTTAATATATGAGAGAAGCATAACCTGCGCCTAAAAAACGTCAGGCTATGCTTTTTGCGTTTTTTTATCGGAATTATATTGCAATAAACCCGCCTTTTCATCCCCCAAAAAACAACTTTATAAGAGGAGATTATGGACTCAATACTATTTAGCTTACTTATTCAGATCATTCTTATCGCCCTTAACGCAGTGTTTGCCTGCGCCGAAATAGCACTTCTGAACGCAAACGAGATGAGGACAGCACAGCTCGCGCAGAAGAAGAACAAAAAAGCAATAAAGCTTCAGAAGCTTACCGAAACACCTGCAAAATTTCTCGCTACAATTCAGGTCGCTATCACCCTTTCGGGATTTCTCGGAAGTGCGTTCGCGGCTGAAAACTTTGCGGGAGAGCTGGTTTCTCTGGTTAAAAAGCCCGGCTGGAGCATTCCCCTTGCGGACTCAACGCTCCACACAATAGCGGTAGTCCTCATTACACTTATTCTCTCATATTTTACTCTCGTTTTCGGAGAGCTCGTTCCCAAAAGACTGGCGATGAAGAAGGCCGACAAGCTGGCGCTTGCGCTTGTTTCTCTCGTTTCCTTCATCTCACGCGTATTCGCTCCTGTCGTATGGCTTCTTACTGTTTCAACAAACGCCATTCTTCGCCTCTTCGGGATCAATCCCGATGAAGAGGATGAGGAGGTCACCGAGGAGGAGATCCGACTTATGGTAGACGCGGGAAGCGAAAAGGGTGCTATCGAGGAGGAAGAAAAGGAAATAATCCAAAACGTATTCGAATTCAACGATACTACCGCGGGAGAGATCGCAACCCACCGCACAGATATAGCAATGCTCTGTGCCGAGGACGACATTTCCGAATGGAAGGAAACGATCAACGGAAATCGCCACACCTTCTTCCCTATCTACAGCGAAACGATAGATAACATCATCGGTGTCCTTAACGCCAAGGATTATTTCAGACTTGAAGAAAAAACTGCCGAAAGTGTTATGGAAAATGCAGTAAAGCCTCCCTATTTCGTTCCCGAGACCGTTGCGGCTGACGTTCTGCTTAAAAATATGAGACTTCGTAAGGAGTATTTCGCTATCGTCATGGACGAATATGGCGGAACGAACGGTATTATTACACTTACCGACCTTATTGGCTGTATCCTCGGAGACATCGAGTATGCCGATGATGAAGCTGATGCCGCTCCCACACCCGAAATAGAACAGCTTGACGAGGATACCTTTGCGGTGTCGGGTCTGGTAACGGTTGAGGACTTTGAAAAGGCAATGGGCGAGGAGCTTATCGACCACGATTGCGACACGATCAGCGGTTATATTCTCAGTGTTATAGGATCGATCCCCGATGACGGAACTACCCTCAACACAGAAAATGAGCTCTTCTACATAGATGTGACCGAGGTCAAGGACCACAGGATCGAAAAAGCTATAATAAAAAGAAAGCCCCGTCCCGAAAAAGAGGACGAGGAAGACGAATAAAATATCAAGGGGCTGTCACATTTGGCAAGACCGAAAAAGTCCGAGAATAAATAAAAGAATCCCGTTTACGCATAAAAACGCAAATGAGACAGTAATAGGTTGAATTTCTTCGAAATTCTTCATCTTTATGGACTTTTTCTACCGCCGTTTTCGGGGCTCGACGTACGCTTGTACGCCTCACGCCCCGAAGAACGACGCTTCTTGCTCAAATCTGACTATCCCCTAACAGAGGCTGTCTCAAATTTGCATTTGAGACAGCCTCTTTTTGTTATAACAGTGACGCGATAAAAGCTATTATTATTATCATAGAATAAAAAGCCCAGAATGCGGTAAATGAAATGCTGACAGCAAGCGCCGCTGTACCTATTCCCTTTCCCGCGGATGCGCGTCCCTCGGTCTCTCCGAATTTCTCGACGTATTCCTTAAGTGTCTTTTTGGATATAACGGAAAAGATTATTCCCAAAAAGGACAGACAGGAAAGACCGAACGCAAGCCCCATGATCGCGAAGGTCAGTATCTTACCGCCGAGACCGTCTCTTTCCGCCTCAAGAGTCGGATCAAGCGACAGTGTCTCAGCCTTATCGGCGGGTATATCAGCCTCAAATTCAAGTGTCTTCTGAGGCTCTACATCTTCATTGCATATCTTTCCGCACTTCGGGCAGAATTTTCCGCCATCGGGAATTTCATTTCCACAATACTTACAGAACATTTTGATTCTCCTTCTCTGCTATAATTTCTCTGTCAAGACGGTGCAAGAAATTCTCAATTGCTCCGTCGTATCTTTCGGTGTCTGTGATCCTCAGCATCGAGTGTCTTCCGTGCTCAAACCACACGATCTCCTTCTCCTCAGAGCCCGCAAGCTCAAAGAGCTTTTCGGCAAACTCGGGGGTAGAATAAAGATCCTCTCTGCTGTGAAGCATAAGCAGAGGCGCATTCAGCCTCTCTATCACATCTATAGGTCCTCGGTCCATAGTGTGGCCTGTATAATGCTTCATCCACATATTTATGAGGTCATAGAGGATAAACACAGGCTTTTTCTTTTCGATAAGATGATTTTTCATCGATTCCCCGAAATTCGGGAACATTCCCTCGGTCACAATACCCTTGAGGCTCTCGGGAGCGTTTTCCGACGTGATCGCCAGCATTCCCGCCGCCGCTCCTATGCAGATGCCGTGGAAGACCACAAAATGAATATTATATTCTTCCTTAAGAAAATCCACCCAAGCGATAGCGTCACCGCTCTCCTCAAAGCCTACGGTATTGAATTCTCCGTCGCTGAGTCCGTGTCCGCGAGGGTCGAGGACGAGAACGTTATAACCGTTTTTCGCATATGGGATCGCAAAATAATATCCGTATCTCAGGCTCTCTGTCCTTCCCGAAAGAATGACAACGCATCTCTCATTTCCGAAATCGTAGTATTCTCCGTAAAGATTGAGACCCTTATTGACTATATGTACGTCCTTTTTAAAGCCGATATTCTCATCGCTCCATCTGACTCCCGCCTCGTACATCGGCTTCTGCTCGGGATCGATATCCTTCGGCATCTCTCTGCTCCACTGATCCTTGCTCCTTCTTCTGAGAGTACAGTTATAAACACAATAAGATGCCACAAGGTAGGAGATCGCCCACATAAGGAGACCCGAGCCCACAAGTATCCCCACTGTAATGAGAAATATGGGGTGAGTTATTATTCCTATCATTTTTTCCTGCCCCCCCTTTCATTTTTCAGCTCTTCAAGACGAGCGCGAAGCTCAAGCACCTTTCCGAAAACGTATTCGTTAGCTGCCTCAAGCTCCTGACGGCGAGGAGTTGGACGGTCCTCGGTAAAGAAGTGCGACACGTCGATCTCCTTTCCGATAATAACACTCGCCCTTTTGAAAAGGCCGTAATTTCCGTCGGTCACTATAGGAACGATCGGCGCTTTTGCTCTGTGCGCTATCACAAGGTAGCTTCGCTTGAATTCGTGGATATTGCCGTCGGGAGTGTTTCTTCCCTCGGGATAGATCTGCACAAGCTGTCCCTTCCGTATTACAGAGGCACATTCGTCCATAAAGCGCATATTCTTTGTCTCTCTGTTTGCCTGAACAGCTCCGAAAAATTTCATTCCTATGCGTACGATACGGTGTCTGAAGGGCACTTCGGAAGTGACCACATTCAGCTTCCTCGGAAAAACTATGAATGATGTTAAAACGTAGTCAAGGAAATTGAAATGATTGCTTATTATAAGCTTCCCGCCTTTATAAAGGTGGGTGCTTTTTTTGTCCTCATAATAGGTCCTCCGCTTAAAGAGCAGAAGCTGCGCGGGGTATCCCGTTACAAGTCCTAAAAGACGAAAAAATCCGTAGATCATATTATTTCGTCTCTTTTTCCCTGCCCATATAGGCAATCTCACCCGAAAAGGCAAAGGACATACAGAAGGCTGTCATACAGCATACCGCAACTATTATGGGAAGCAAAGATATCTTTGAATAATTCTTAAGGCAAACAAGTATAAATCCCGTGGCAATTCCCGAAGCGATCCCCTCAAATACCCCCTGAACCGCAAAGAGCATTGATGCTATTCCCTTGCCGGAGCGCTCAAGCTCTCGCTGCGCAAGGTGGGTGGGTACAGTGTAGGTCACCGAGAAGAACGAGCCTATGGCAAAGGAAACAAAAATTCCACCGAGAATGGCGACCATTGTAAGAGCAAGCTTACTGAGACTGTCGGAGGTAACGTTGCAGATATACATCACGATCATTCCGATCGAGAAGATAGAAAGTATGTATCTATAGGCAAATCCCAAGCCCTTGCGCTTGACTATGTGATTATAGAGTATGATAGTCAGCGGAACGGGGACAAAGGAAGACGCCATAACGACCGTCATATTGAGTCCTGTTGAAGAAAAGAGCTCGTTTATTCCACCGAGGAAGAGCTGAAGTCCCACTGTCATCATAGACGAGGTGAACATCCAATATATAAATGGCTTGTTTTTGAACGCCGTCTTCATAGATTCTGAGAGAGTGAGAGTTCTTATGTTCTTCTCCCCGTCAGAGTCCTCCTTAAGGAGAAAGAGCGGTATAAGCATTGTCAGCGACAGAGGCAGGAAGATCAACGCAACAATTCGAACGTTGATGCCGATGCTGACGAATACGGGAATAAGCGCAAATCCGAGAATAAAGTAGACTACATCACATACCGATTTGACATTTGAAAGAAACACCGTGTCCTGCTCGGTCTCGCAGACCTCGGAGAATGTCGCGTAAAAGGTGAGCATCGTCAGAGTATAGCAGGAATAAAATACGCAGAGCATAACTCCAAACCAGATCGTGTTTACAATCGACTCACCCGAGGTTATAGGACAGAGGAAAAGCAGATACGACAAGACCATAGGAACAAATCCTATGACGATAGCGGTCTTTCTGCGCCCGAATTTGGTATTTAATCTGTCCGCAAAGGATGCGAGCGGAAGGTCAATAAGTCCGTCAAGCGCCTTTGCGAGGAATACGAGCACTGCCCAAATCCCCGCTACCACAAGATCCTTATTGAGATATGTCCATGACTCAACGTGCTCGTCAAATCCACCCACAAGGAGCGCGCTGCAAAGATAAGAGCCAACTATCAGCGTCAGCATATTGACACCCATTCCCGAGCATCCGTAAAGCACGAGCTTCTTTTTGTCTGTTATTTTTTTCATTTCTTTTCCCCCTCTATTCGAAAATGAGTGTTATATCGTAGGCTGTCTCAGCGGTCGAAACAGCGGCAATCTCTATAAGCTCGTCAAGATCCCCGATCTTGTCCGAAATACTCGCTATATATTCATCGGCAATATCCTTGCCATAGAAGATCGTTATCACGCCGCACTCGCGCCCTCTCAGCACACTTTTCACCGTGCTGACGGTAACGTTCTCAAGGGTGTCACCTACCTCGAGCACCTTTTTCTCAGACAGTGAGAAGAAATCATTCTTGGCAATATGTCGGCTTCCAAAGGTCGATTCCTTAACCGCGCGGTGTATCGACACCTGACGGATATTAGATATGGTGTCGTTGGCAAGTGAGACAGCCTCTTCAATATCACGTCCGAAATCCATTACCGACAGCGTCGCGTAGCACTCCGCAAGCGAACGGCAATTAAGGACGGTAACTCCCGCGTTTTTATAAAGACTTCCCGCCTGCATTGAGGTAAGGATTGAGTTCGAGCTATTCGGAAAGACAAGTATCTTTTTTGCCTTTGTCAGCTTAAAGGCGTCCATAAAATCCTGAGACGAAGGAGCTATATCGCTCATTATTACCACGTCAGCCCCCATTTCAAAGAGCTTTTGCTGCATCTCGGAATTTGTTGCCACGGCAACCACAGAAAATTCAGCATCCTCGGGATCGCTCGAATAGAGGAATTTTTGGCTTTCCTTTTTCTCCTTCTCCTTCTGCATATTCTGCACCGTCATATTGTCTATCTTTACCGTAAGGAACTCTCCGTAGCCCTGACAAAACTCAAAGAGCTTACCGAGGGAGGCGGTGTGAACGTGAAGCTTGAGCTTATCCTCCTCAACAGAAGCGACCACCGAGCCGCCCTTTGTTGAAAGCTCCTTTTTTAACCTGTCAAGATCAAGCTCGGACGGCTCAAACCTCAGCTGTATAAGTCCCTCAACGCAGTACCCGTAATCAAACACGGTATCCTTGTTGAAGAGCGAAAGATCGATATATTCCTTGACAGTGTCCTCTTTTTGAGCCTCTATGGGCTCACCTTGCAGATATTTTTGTACTCCCTCGAAGAAGCAGACTATTCCGCTTCCGCCGCTGTCTACCACGTTCGCCTTTTTAAGGACGGGCAGAAGGTTTGGGGTATTTTCAAGCGACACTCTCGCGGCAGAGAGATATACCTCCACAGCCTTGTCGATATCCGAAAGAGGCAGTGCCGCCGAAAGAGCGCGTGACGCATCCCCTGCGACGGTAAGCATCGTTCCCTCAACAGGTCTTGCCACCGATGCATAAGCATAGGCAACGCCCTTCTCAAGGGCTTCCGAGAAGAGTCTGCTGTCAGCCTCCTCCGCACCGAGGAACGCCTCTGATATGCCCTTGAAAAACTGTGATACGATAACACCCGAGTTTCCTCTCGCCCCAAAGACAGCCGAGGAGGCAAAGTGTCCCGAAAGCTCGGAGAGCGAGCCGCTCTTGTTCTTTACAGCCTCATATCCGTATCTCAGTGTCATCACCATATTAGTTCCCGTGTCTCCGTCGGGAACGGGAAAAACGTTGAGATCGTTCAGCTCACTTCTGTGGAGCTCAAGATTTTTTATTCCGCTGTTGAGCATTTCAACGTAGCGTGATCCGTTAATTTTTTCTAACATACCTTACATCCTAAATTTTATTTCGAAGCTTCAGCTTTCGGAAAGAGCCAAGGTCAGCGCTTCCTTCTCCTTGACACAGTCCTCGGAAACAGGCTCTCCCATAAAATAAATACTTATCATACCGGGTCCGATATTCGTTCCGCAGCCCGAAAATACGTCGCTGACGAATACCCTCTTGCATTTAAGTGTCGACTCCACCTTTTCCTTCAGCGCCATCGCGTATTTTTCCCTGTCACTGTGCATTATAAAAATGTACTGATCCTCGATATCGACAGCCATACGCCCGGCGTACGCAACGGTGGCGTCAAGTGCCTTTTTCATTCCCTTTGCCTTGGCAAGAACCGTCACGTATCCATCGGTGTTAGAATCTCCCATAGGCTTTACTCCCACAAGATTTCCCATTATAGCCTTTCCGTTTGAGATCCTTCCGCGACGTGCGACAAACATAAGATCATCGATCGGACCCATCTGGTGTACTCTATGCTTATTTTCCTCAAGCCAAGCCACCACCTCGTCAAAGCTCTTTCCGTTATTTTTCATCTCGCAGGCATAAGCCACAAGTAAGCCGAACGATCCCGACATTCTCATAGAGTCGAGGCAGTATATTTTCAGATCGGGGTACTCATGCTGCACTCTTTTTGCCGCGGACACGGAAATATTATATGTAGCGCTTATCTTTGAGGATATCGACATACTGAGAATATCAAAGCCCTTTTCCGCATAGTCCTTGAATATGCGGTAATATTCCTCGGGACTTGCGGTAGCGCTGCTTACGGTATTGCTTTTGCTTGAAAGAGTCTTATAAAACTCCTCTCTTGATATCTCGCTCCACTCAAGCTTGGTTCTAAGACTTCTGTCGTTTATATGAACGTATCCCTCTATGTAATCCTCAAGTCGGAAGTAGTCTCTGATCTCCCTTGAAAGGTCGCAGGTTACGTCTGGCAATATCACAAATTTATCCATAAAATCCTCCCTATAAAAAGACATTTTTAAAAATCGAATATTCTGTTTTATTATATCACAGGATCAAAAAAATTACAAGACCTTTGTCTTATTTTGTCAGGATATGAGGCTTTTCATCGATTTTCTCAGGCTATATTTTCCGTTTATTTTAAAATATTTTAAATTTTTTTCACTTTTTTCGTTTACCCCCTTGAAAAAATAAAATATTGTGGTACAATAGTATTTGTAATTTTTAATATTGTATGGAGGTACATAAAATGGCTTACAAGATTACAGATGAGTGCATCTCTTGCGGTGCTTGCGCAGAGGCTTGCCCCGTTAGCGCAATCAAAGAGGGCGACACAAAGTACGAGATCAACGCTGATGAGTGCATCGAGTGCGGCGCTTGCGCAGAGGCTTGCCCCGTTGCAGCTCCCGTTGCTGAATAATTAATTTAAATAAGCGAGGCGGACTCACATTGCCGAGAGATCGGTTTTGCGGTCCGCTTCTCTTTTTTGACCAGGAGGATATATGGAAAATTTTCTGCTATACCCCGACGAGCGAATCGACGAGGTAAACGAAAAGATCAGACTTATACAGAAAAAGGACGGGCTGACCTTCGGTACTGATGCCTATCTTCTCGCCGCCTATATGAAGCCGCAAAAGAACGGAAGAGCCGCAGAGCTCGGCTCGGGAACGGGAATAATCTCCCTTCTCCTCGCGGCAAGAGAGCGTTTTTCCGAGATACACGCCTTCGAGGTCCAGCAGGATTTCGCCGAGCTCTCGGAGAGGAACGCCGCCTTGAATTCACTTGATAATATGATATCGGTACATCGAGCCGACGTGAGAGACGTACGCCCCGAGGACGTCGGCGGTGAGCTTGACGTCGTTTTTTCCAACCCTCCTTATATGCTTGTATCCTCGGGAAAAGCCAATCTTTCCGACGCAAAAAACATTGCCCGTCACGAGGTATTCGGCGGAATCGGTGATTTCTGCGCAGCGGCAAAAAGGATGCTTAAATTCGGGGGCAAGTTCTACTGTGTCTGGCGGCCTGACAGACTCACGGCACTCCTGTCCGCCCTTGCGGAAAACAAATTGGAGCTCAAGAAAATGACATTTGTTCACGCCGACACGAACGCCAAGCCATCTATGGTACTTATTTCCGCCACCAAAGGCGGTGCGCCCTCGCTTGAGGTCACGCCACCTCTTATACTGCACGAAAATTTCCGCGGAGAGTCGGCAAGAGAGCTGACCGAACGCGCACAGCGTATATACGACACAATGAGCTTTGATTGAGGTTTCAGATGGAAAATATAAAAAGGATATTAAGCTATACACGTCGCGCGGTGGACGATTATGAAATGATACGCGAGGGAGACAGGATCGCCGTCGGTGTTTCGGCAGGTAAGGATTCTCTCACACTGCTTTGCGCCCTTGCCGATCTTCGCCGCTTCTACCCCAAAAAATTCGAGCTTTGCGCCATAACCGTTGATATGGGATTTGAGGGCTCGGATTTCAGCAAAATAGCCGAGCTCTGCCAAAAGCTCGACGTTCCCTATACGGTAGTTCCCACCGAAATATCGAAGATAATATTCGACGTAAGAAAAGAAAAAAATCCCTGCTCTCTTTGCGCGAAGATGCGCCGCGGAGCGCTTCACACCGCCGCGAAGGAGCTTGGCTGTAACACTGTGGCTCTCGGACATCACTTTGACGACGTAGTCGAGACCTTTATGCTCAATCTCTTTTTTGAGGGACGTCTCGGTTGCTTTCAGCCCGTGACTTATCTTTCGAGAATGGATATACGGCTTATAAGACCTATGATCTATATGCCCGAAAAGGATGTGCGATACTTTGCCTCAAAGGCAGAGCTTCCCGTTGTAAAATCCACCTGCCCCGCCGACGGAAATACTCAGCGAGAGGAGATGAAGCAGCTTCTCGCAAAGCTTGACAGAGAGAATAAGGGACTTCGCTACCGCATTTTCGGCGCTATTCAGCGCGGAGAGATAGACGGCTTCAAGCAGGTCTCGGGAATGCAGGGAGTAAAAAATTACTCTGATGATGAATAGAAAAGCCAACGCCGACAGATTTTCAAGTTCTGTCGGCGTTCGTTATACAAAAAATTCGGCAAAAAGTAAAGTCCTTCTGCCGATTTTTGAAAAATTATTTATGAAGGCTCATCTAACTCTGTCGTTTTCTAACCAATTCAGCTCCGAAAGCTCAACGCCCCCTTCTTCGCTTTTTTCTGTGTGTTCCGAGATATGCGCCAAGGACAGCCATAAGCACAACAGCTCCCCTCGCGAGTATCTCCCTAAGAACCCCCATATCGGACGACGCTACGTCACGCACAAACAGGGATATGACAAGCAACGCAAGATTCATAAGCGCCCCCACAGAAGCACCGCACAAAAGCGCCTCTGAGCCGTTCATCTTAAGAGCGACAAATCCCCCCGCAAGTGATGACAGAAAAAGCGCGCCAAGCGCCATAGCCGATGATAGCGACTCAGGGTCATCAAAAGACAGTGAGAGTGCCGTTAAGCCTAAAAGCAAAAGAATCCCCGCCAAAAGCGAGACTCCAAATCCCGCCAAGCTGCTTTTTAAAAGAGATGTGACCCCACCCGAGCCTTTTGTCTTCACTCTGCCTTTTTTTCTTGAGCTCATAAAATTCCCCCAAAGTGTTTTTTCATACGTTTAAAATATATGCATCCTCTTCGGGGTTTATGAATTTTATTCTTTTTGCATTTTCTCCGACAAAAGCACCTTGAGCGAAGCATAAAATTCCGAGTATTCCCCGCTCACGTCCTTTTCGGGATAAAAGATATATCTGTCATAGCCGTCGGCAAGATAAAAGCTGTCTTCAAGAAAATAGACCGATATCCTGTCATCGTCCGAAAGGAGCGAAAGACTCAGATCCCAATTTCCAACCATACTTTTTTCGCTTTTTTTGTAGTCGGAATTACCGAGAAAGTATTCGACTCTTCCGCAAAGCTCGACTCGCTCATCGCCCTCAAGCTTGATCTCCCCACCGGTAGTCATATATCCCTCTCTGTAAAGAGGATCGGTGAGCAAAAGCAGCTCGGACTCGTGGGGCGCGCCAAAGCGTGACAGCGCTTCGCCCCTTTCCGAGGCAGCGCTTACTATAGGCGGCAGGAGAATGATGGCAAGAACGATAGCAACCACCATGGCTATCACTGCCACAGCGACAGCAATCACTCTTCCCGACTTATTTTCTTTCATATCCTTAGACATTTTTCACCTCATTCAGATAATAACTGGAGAACGCCTGAGATATTCTCCCTCGGGCAGCTCCTTTTTGCGTGAGAGCGTAAAGATGGCGTCAAGCCGCAATGAGAGCTCCGCCTGCCGCTTCGCCCCATCGCTTCTCGGTATGTCCGAAGCCTTTGAAAGTATCTCATAAGGCAGCTTTCCTCTTTTCGAGGCAAGATATTCTCTTCCTCTTTTATTTGCGCCGAGAAGATTTACGTATTCGGGGAGGCGCGCCATATCGCTCTTCTTGACTCCCGTCATCGCGAAGAGGATCGCACGGCGCAGGCGGGCATCGGTGTACCTCTTGGTCTTTACCACCTCAAGCAGTCTTCCCTCTCCCACATCTCGGGCAGAATTGCAGATTCTTGAGATAAGCCCAAGATCGGTGTCGGCAATATCCGAAAGCGCCTCGGGATCTACCAAGCGGAAGTAAAGCTTCTCCGCTCTTACGAGTGCCTCATCGTCGTATATCTCTCCGCAGTGCATAGCGTCAGCGATCATTCTGAGCGACGGCTCGGGGAGATATTCGGATACCGAATCACAGCCACTCTCAGACAGAAGCCTCCTTATTGCCGTAGCCGACTGGAGCGATCCCTCGGTAATATTCCTCTCGCTGTAATCAGCGCCAAGTCTTTTTACCGTTACGGGTGTCATATCGGATGATAGTCCTTCAATAGCCTTGATATACTCGATACCGAGAATGTCATTCGAGGAAAACACCTCGCCGCACGCCACACGCAGCAACTCGAAATAAAGCTCCGCAGAGCCTCTGTTATCCTCAAGGCTTTCGCTGTATTTTTGACGGAATGACTCATCCGCAGCGATCCCTGCCGCCCTTTTCAGCTTTTCCGTATCTCCGCACTCCGAGCCGAAAAGAAGAGTGTCGCAAAGGGGCGAGAGGATATATACTCCGCACCTTCCAAAGCTCTCAGCTCCCGAAGCGCACCAAGGAAATGGTAACTCAAGCACAATGTCAGCTCCGCATTCAAGCGCCGCTCTTGCTCTTCTGTGCTTGTCTATAAGCGCGCACTCCCCTCTCTGAGTAGCGTTTCCGCTCATCACGGCAATGATCAGCTCCGCGCCCATACGGCGACCGCTCTCAAAAAGATATTTATGTCCGTTGTGAAAGGGGTTAAATTCAGAAATTACTCCGCAGATCAAAATTCTTCTCCTTATTTTATCAAAAATTTCCCGTTTGCCCTTGAAAAGCTAACGAAATTGTAGTATAATATAGTGTAAAAAATTTTTATTGGGGGATTATAAAATGAATGTTCTCGTAGTTAATGCAGGTTCAAGCTCACTGAAGTACCAGCTTTTCGACACGAATACCGACACAGTTCTCGCTAAGGGTCTCTGTGAAAGAATCGGTATCGATGGCTCAAAGATTGAGCACAAGAACCTCATAAAAGGAAACAAAAAAGCAAAAGAAACTCCTATGTCAGACCACTCGGTTGCTATGCAGCTCGTTGTTGAAATGCTCACCGATGCTGAGGTAGGCTCGATCAAATCTATGAGCGAGATCGAAGCAGTCGGTCACCGCGTTGTTCACGGCGGCTCTTATTTCTCAAAGTCGATCCTTCTTAACGACGAGGTCCTTGAGAAGCTCGAGCTCTGCCGCGATTTTGCTCCTCTCCACACACCCGCAAGTATTATGGGTATCAAGGGCTGCCTCGCTGTTATGCCCAACACTCCTCAGGCACTTGTTTTCGATACCGCTTTCCATCAGACAATGCCTCCCGAGGCGTATATCTATCCCATTCCTTACGAGTACTATGAGAAGTACGGCGTTCGCCGCTACGGCTTCCACGGCTCTTCCCACAGATACGTAAGCGCTGAGATGGCTAAGCTTCTCGACAAGCCTCTCGAGGAGACCAAGATCGTTACCTGCCACCTTGGAAACGGTTCTTCTATCGCAGCCGTTAAGGGCGGTAAGGTAATTGACACCTCTATGGGCTTCACTCCCCTCGCAGGTGTTGAGATGGGTACTCGTTGTGGAGACATCGACCCCGCTCTCGTTGCGTTCATCGCCGAGAAGGAAGATCTCACAGCGGCACAGGTCAACGACATTATGAATAAGAAGTCGGGATTCCTCGGTGTTTCGGGTATCTCCTCCGACTCCCGTGACCTTGAGGCTGTCATCAACGAAGGTCCTTCCAACCCCAACTATGAAAGAGCTGTACTTGCAGTCAACATTCTCAAGCACCAGGTAAAGAAGTATATCGGCTCTTACGCCGCTATAATGAACGGTCTTGATGCGGTCGTGTTCACCGCGGGAATAGGTGAGAACAACACCGCGCTCCGCGAGCTGATCCTTGAGGATATGGAATTCCTCGGCATAGAGCTTGACAAGGAAGTCAACGCGAAGGCAAAGGTTCAGCCTAACATTATCAAGCTCTCTAAGGATTCGTCCAAGACAGGCGTATATCTCATTCCGACCAACGAAGAGCTGGTCATCGCAAGAGATACCGCTGAGCTTGCAGCAAAGGCGTAAATAACTAACTCTCGTGAGGCTGTCTCAAATGCAAATTTGAGACAGCCTCTGTTAGGGGATAGTCAGATTTGAGCAAGAAGCGTCGTTCTTCGGGGCGTGAGGCGTACAAGCGTACGTCGAGCCACGAAAACGGCGGTAGAAAAAGTCCATAAAGATGGAGAATTTCGAAGAAATTCAACCTATTAGTGTCTCATTTGCGTTTTTTCTGTCGCAAACGGGATCTTTTTTTTATTTTCGGACTTTTTCGGTCTTGCCAAATGTGACAGCCCCCTTTTTTATCTTCTTCCCATTCGACTTATCGCATTGGAGTCAAGCGAGGTTATTTTTTTCATTCTGTATTCTCTTGGGGTTACCGATGTATGTATCTTAAAGACTCTTGAAAAATACTGAGGGCTCTCAAATCCAAGCGCTTCGGATATGGCGATTATCGACATATTCCCCTCTCTGAGCAGCTTTTTTGCCGCAGATATCTTCATTCCGTTGTGATATCTGACTATCGTGCTCCCCGTAGCTTCCTTGAATATCCTGCAAATATGGCTCTTGCCAAAGAAAAAGCTTTCGCTCAGCTCGTCAAGAGTAACTGTACGGTTGATATTTTTCTGCAGATACTCTATTATATCTCCAACAAGCTTATCGCCATAGACCTCATTCGAAAGAAAGACAGTGCCTTTACTTTCCGCGCTCTCCGCAACTCTGAGGAGCTTGATAATAAAGAGCTCAAGATTGCTCCTAAGCATCTGTCTGCTTCCGACAGGTGAATCCTTGCGAGGAGTCAGCGGATATTTTCCTATTTCAAAGGAATTGGTCGCCTCGTGGACTATCTCGCTGATATTGCCCTGAAGCTCTTGAGGAACACTTATTTTGCGATTGTAGAAGTATTTCATTATCGGAGAACGACACTCAAATGTAATGATAAATACGCTTGAAGAATGGTGTCCGTCACATTCGATATTGTGAAATTCGTTCGGACTGTGGAATATAACGTCTCCCTGCTTCATATGGTAACGCGTCTCTCCCGCGTGAAGATCAAGCTCACCGTCGTCGATATAGACCATCTCCCAAAAATCGTGGCTCTCTCCCGATGTTCTGTAGGTGGGTGAAAACTCAATATATAATATCGTTACCACCTTGTTGATATTTACAATATTTTTAAGATCCTTGCGGACCATCCAGGTATGTGGCATTTTATTTTTCTCCTCCTTTCGGAGTGCAATATTGTATACGTTTGTTGCACGATTTTGTATTGACTTATAAATAGAAATGATGTATCATTAATCTATAAAGTAATTTTAGCATATTTACTCAAAAAAATCAACACAAGGAGAGAAAAAAATGAGAGAGATCAAGGTTGCTATGCTTGGATTTGGCGGAATAGCCAAGTCTCATAAGAAAGCATACGAAATTTTTGAGGCTGAGGGAACACCCATAAAGCTCGTCGCTATCTGCGATATCAACGGAGAGCAGTTCACAAAAAGCCAGAAGACTAACCTCGGAACAGCCAAAAAGGTGAATTTTGACGGTATAAATCTTTATACCGACCTTGAAGAGATGATGGCAAAGGAAGAGTTTGAGATGATCGACATCTGCCTTCCCACCTATCTCCACAAAGAATACACACTTAAAATGCTCCGCGCGGGTAAGAACGTTATGTGTGAAAAGCCTATGTTCCTCAATTCCGAGGACTGCAAGGAAATGATCGACACCGCGAATGAGTGCGGAAAGAAGCTGATGATCGGTCAGTGTCTTCGCTTCGAGCCTCAGTATCTCTGCCTTAAGGAGCTTATAGACAACAAGAAATACGGTGAGGTAAAGCAGGTGTCTATGGAAAGACTCAGCGCGCTTCCCACCTGGGGCTTTGAAAATTGGTTCACTGTTACCGAAAAGAGCGGCGGCTGCGCCCTTGACCTTCACGTTCACGATGTTGATATGCTCCGCTTCCTCTTCGGCGAGCCCGAAAAGGTGTCTGCCGTCGCAGTTGATGACGTTACACGTTGGCAGTACATAAACTCGAGATTCTACTATAAGAATTTCACAGCGATCGCAACAGGATCTTGGACAGAGTCGGCTACCACCCCCTTCAAGGCAGGCTACAGAGTCAGATTTGAAAAGGCTTCCGTCGTTCTTGAGGGCTCTAAGGTCACCGTATACCCCGACGAGGGAGAAATATACGACATCGAGTATGCCAATAAGAACCGTATGGCTGAGGAGATTCGTCTCATCGCCACAAGCATTGCAGACAGCAGTGTTGTAAACACAAGCAATCCTCCCGAAAGCGCGATGAAAACAGTTGAGCTTGTTGAAAAGCTTTGCGAAAGTGCTGATAATGGCGGAATTATAATCGAACTTAACTAAACCTGAAGGAGAAAAGCTATGAGCGGAATTGGAACAATAATTCACTTTCGCGACGAGGAAAGCTTCGTCGCAAGCGTAAAAAAGGCAAAGGAGATAGGTCTCTCCTGCTTCCAGCTGGCTATCTGGAATTACAAGTTTTTTGAGGATAAATACGCGGAGATCATAAAAAAGACCGCTGACGAGGAGGATATGAGAATATCGGCTCTTTGGGCAGGTTGGACAGGTCCTTGCGAGTGGAACTTCTCCTTTGGTCCTTCGACTATAGGTCTTGTGCCCCCCGCATACAGACACGAAAGACTCCGTCAGCTCTTTATGGCGTCCGACTTTGCTGAGAAGCTCGGTATCAGAGATATTGTTACCCACGTTGGCTTCATTCCCGAAAATCCCGACAGCGAGGAATTTACGGGAACTGTGGGAGCACTCCGCAATCTTTGTAAGGCAATGGAGAAAAAGGGACAGAATTTCCTCTTTGAGACAGGTCAGGAAACTCCCGTAACAATGCTCCGCACCATTCAGGCAATAGGCACACAAAACCTCGGTATCAACTTTGACACCGCAAACCTTATCCTTTACGGAAAGGCAAACACACTCGATGCCCTTGACGTGTTCGGACAGTACGTGCGCAACACCCACATCAAGGACGGACTTTACCCCACCGACGGTATGCACCTCGGTAAGGAAACGCCCCTTGGCGAGGGCAAAGCAAATATTCCCGCCGTACTCGCAAAGCTCAAGGAGCTTGGATACGAGGGCGACTTTATCATCGAGAGGGAGATCTCGGGAGACAAGCAGATAGCCGACGTTATTATGGCTAAGGAAATGCTTGAGGGTATTATGCCCGAGCTCAAGATCTGACAGCAATTCAAACAAAAACCGTCTGACAAAGTATGAATAACTGCAATTGAACAGGTTGGCTCAGGTAGTTATTTATTCAGAGAATACTTGATATAACGAAATCCCCGACAGATTTTCAAGGATCTGTCGGGGATTTTCAATTTACCGTAATTTTTGCCGAGCTTTTAAAAGATTTTGCAATGCCAAAAATCAATTAAACTTTTTCCAATCTATATGCTTTACTCTTGAAGGATTGCGCATAGGTGATCCGCCAACTACAGTCCTACCTCCGAGGAAAGGAAGTGTAAACTGATTTCTTCCGTTAAACTCGGAGCTGTGGTAATGTCTGCGAAGCTCGGCGATAAGCGCCTGAGACTCGGCGTCCTCAACCAAAAAGTCTGCAGCGCAATGTCTCACGTCATTCAGATCGTCTTTGCCGTGCATTCCCGCCTCACGGTAATAGAAGAAGCGCTTTGCGTCAAGAATAGCGCGGATATAGATTATTCTCCATCTCCAGGAGGTCTTCGCCCAAAGAGGCAGCTTATCCTCGACCTTACGCGCAAGACGTCCGACGCGCAATGCCGTTTCCACATCGGGCTCGTTATACTCTCCCACAAGCGTGTGATTCTTTTCAAGTCCTTTGATGATCTCGATCGTTTCCTCAACACACTCCGACGGGAATTCAAAGTTTATATATTCCTTCATAATATCCCACACGTCACGGTCGGGCTCCCAATAGTATGCCGCAACCTGGACCTTGGAGATATCCTCGTACATTCCCTCGGAATAAGGCATACCGCCGCTGAGTATATGCTTTGCGCTGTTCCATATTCTGTGGAATCTCTCGGGCAGAGGGGTAGCCCCATATCCGCCCCAAGGATAAAGCTTCCACATACTGATCTCGGGAAAATTGACTATCGGCTTTATTACCTCGTGCTCAAGAGGATAGGTCGGGAAATCACCGTGAGCGTCGACCATTATGTAATCAACCCAGGACATATCGCCCTTAAGTCTTTCGTAAAGCCCCGAATATTCTCCCTGATCGTCGGGCTTGTCGAATATCCAGCAGGAAAGTATAAACTTGTGGTCGGGATAATATTTAAGGGTATCCTCGTGGAATTTTATTGCGAGGTCGCAGTAAGCCTTAGCGCCCCAAGGACGGCAGTCGGCACAGCCACAGCCTCCCTCGTCATAGGGCCAGGTCAGAATATAATCAAGACCGATATCCACATACTGACGGAGCATTCCGTCCCATACCTCTCTGAGGTATTCTACAGCCCCTTCTTTGGAGGGACAGATGTTCATTCCCGCATTGCCTCTTACGTTTCCGATCGGATCAAAGGAGGGATCGGCAGCAAGCTCAGCGGGTGCGCCTCTGAGTCCCTGATTTACGCAGACAATGATACCTACCTTCATTCCAAGCTTCTTTGCAAGCTTGAATATCGAACGGCTCTTGCTTATAGCGTTCACGGCAAGCTCGTCCTCGTAGCTGTAAATATCTATAACGGGAATAATAAGCACAATGGTGTTATATCCCCACAGCATAAGATCCTCAATGTATCTCTCAAGCTCCTCGGTAGGCGCGTTCGCATACCAGTTATAGAGATGCACGGCAAAATAGACCGCTCTGAAGGAGCAAGCGGGAGTCACCGTCTTTCCTGTGGGCTCTGAAGGAGTAAAGGAATCCTCACCCCAGCTTGCGGTGTGAAGGAATTTACCTATTCCGTGATAGAGACCGAGCTCGTCTGAGCCTGCTATCGAATATCCCTTTTCTGTTTTTGAAATAGCGTAGCTTTCGGGCTCTCCTATAAGCTTGTTCACCGAAAGCTCGATAGAGACAGAGGCTTCCCCACCCTCTTTTAGTCTCTCGTATGCCTTTCTTTTAAGCAATGCTCCGTGAGTGTGGAAACCGTTATCATTAACAATAATGTTCATAAAAAATTCCTCCTTACGATAAGATGGGAATATTATAACACAGATGATATTTTTATGTGTACAAAAAAAAGTATGATTTCGTATAAAATACTATTTTGTTTGAAAAACAATATTTACACCTAAAAATTAACTTTTCATTAAATCTATTGATAATAAGAAAAAAATATGGTATAATGAAGGGTAAATATTTTTTGGAGGTCTTTTTCTATGACTCTCAGGGAGTTTTTCACTTTTGGAATACTTGGCAATATCGCAAATACACCTGCTATGTCAGACACGGCAAGAGGAGCGATCATCCTCACTGCCGCGGCTATATGCATTTTCTTTCCTTATCTGCTTGGAAGTATGAACTTCGCAATCATCATATCAAAGAAGAGATATAAGGCAGACATCAGAAGCTTCGGAAGCGGAAACGCGGGAGCGACCAATATGATGCGCACATTCGGCAAGACCGCTGCCTATCTCACATTTCTCGGCGATGCCCTGAAGGCTTTCGTTGCGGGAATGATAGGATATGCCGCTTGGGGTCAGTACGGTGTCTATATCGCGGGACTTTTCTGCATTCTCGGTCATATGTTTCCCTTGTATTATAAATTCAAGGGCGGCAAGGGCGTTGTAACCGCGGCAATATCGATACTTATGTGTAACCCCATCGTCTTTCTCATACTCGTTGCTATCTTCCTTCTCATCGCGGTAGGAACTAAGTATATTTCTCTCGCGTCGGTAATGTGTATGCTTCTCTATCCTTTGGTACTTGACAGAGTAGAAAAGCTTATGGGCGGACACGCGGGCGCGTATCTGGTTATTGCTATTGCCAACGCCCTGTTGGTCGTATTTATGCACAGAGAGAACATAAAGAGACTTCTTGCGGGAAAGGAAAGCAAGTTCTCATTCAAGAAAAGCGTAAAACCCGAAGGCGCACCCCTCCCCGAAGAAAAGCCAAAGAACGAGGACTGATAGATGAATACCAATGAAAACGCAAAGAGCCTCGGTGAGCTTATCCTTCTCGCGGCTCAAAAAAAGGCTCTGAAAAAGGCTGTCTTCTCAAAGCCAACGGATAAAACAGTTTTAAAAATGGTCATAACCCTCAGAAATATCGGCTCGCAGGAAACTCTGCAAGCCGAATATTTTCACACCGACAATAAAGCCAAGCACAAAAATATTCCCCTTGCCGAGGCTTACGACGAGTTTCAGACTATCATACCCGCTTTTTCGCAGATAAATCTCCTCACAACGGCGGGAGATTGCGAATATAAGGTATCCAAATCCGGCAAGACCGTCCTTCTCGGAAAGGATAATCTGCTCCGCGCGCTCGACGAGGGCTCACACGAAAAGCTTGAGACACCAAAGAACAATATCGAAAAGAAGCATATACTTAACGGCTCAGAGCCCTTTTTGAAGCTTCTCGGTATCTCCGACGCAAACGGAAGGATATACGACAAAAAGCAACTCAAATTCAGACAGATAAACCGTTTTGTAGAGATGATACGCGATATCGAGCACAATCTCCCCACGGGTGAGATAAAGATATGCGATCTCTGCTGTGGCAAAAGCTATCTTTCCTTTGCTGTATATCATTACTTTGCCAACGTCCTCGGATATAAGGTCACAATGACGGGAGTTGACCTCAAAAGCGACGTTGTCGAATACTGTAACAAGGTCGCGGGAGAGCTCGGTTTTTCGGGACTTTCCTTTATCTGCCGTGATATAAACGATTATTTCACCTCTCCTTCTCCCGACCTTGTGGTCTCGCTGCACGCCTGTGACACCGCTACGGACATAGTCCTCGCAAAGGCAATGGAATGGGAGGCAAAGGTCATTCTTTCAACTCCCTGCTGTCATCACGAGCTTAATCATACACTCAACTGCAAGGAGCTTTCATTTATCTCCGAGCATTCTATGCTTCGCCAGAAGTTCTGCGATGCCGCAACCGATGCTCTGAGGCTCAAGCTTCTTGAGGCTAACGGATATAAGACCGCCGCCCTTGAGCTTGTGGAGGATGCCCCAAAGAACATTATGCTCCGCGCGATCAGGATAAATAATTTCTCCCCCACCTCCTCAGCCGCAAAAAAAGCCCGTGAGGAATACGACACGGCAAGGCGCTTTCTGCTCGGAAAATAAAATCTAAATACCCAAGAGGTGTAAAATGACCTACCACAACGCAATCAAATATATTCAGAACGCCTCAGACGACATTTTCGATAAGTCGTCGTCCGAGCGGATATCTCACGCCCTTTCGGCGCTGGATACCCCCTGGAAACGCCTGAAATACATCAGAATAGCGGGTAGTAACGGAAAAACAGTATGCGCCGCAATGCTCTCGTCGATACTGACCGAGGCAGGCTATAAGGTATGCACCCTCACTATGTCGCCATTAGACGACCCGAGAGAGGCAGTGCTTTATTGCAATAATCCTCTGTCTGTCCCCGAATTCACCGAGTTGATCTCACCTGTATACGAGCTCGCTTACAATCTGAAAAAGCAAGCCGAGATCTCAAAAGCCGATGAAGACTCAACCGAGGAAAAAGAAACCCAAAAGGCTTCTGAGTTTTCTCCTGAGCTTACAAGAGGCGAGATCCTCCTTTGTGCCGCGCTTCTTCTTTACAAAAAAACAAGCTGCGATCTGCTCATCATTGAGTCCGAACAGACCCCCGCAGACCCCTCCCTTACCCTTCCGCCTCCATTTGCGGCAATGATAAGCGGAGCTATTCCCGAAAACGATCCCGCAGAGCTTTCGAGAATAAAGACCTATATTCAGCGCGGCATTGGCGAGGTCGTGAGCACTCCTCAGAATTCCCACGCTTATAAGGTCATAGCCGACACCTGCGCTCTTGCGAATTGCCGTCTTTCTCTCCCGATACGCTCATCGCTCACAATAAAGCGCCTCTCGCTCATCGGAACAGAATTCACCTACGGCGGCGAGGACTATAAGCTCAGTATGTGCGGGAGATTTCAGACGACGAATGCCATAACTGTCATAGAGACAGTCAAGCTCCTGCGCCGAGCGGGCTACAAAATATCCGTAGAAAACGAAAAGGCGGGACTTGCGTCACTCAAGCTCAGGTCAAGGTTTGAGCTTCTTTCAGCCAGTCCCACCGTTATCGCAGACAGCACGTACAAATCCGAGGCTGTTGACACGGTTTGCGAATCACTCTTCGATTTTTCCGAGATAACAGGGCGCAGCCTCTCGCTTTGCCTTCCCCTCGATGCAGATCTCATATCAAACTATATAAGCTGTCTTTCAAAGAGAGGATATAAGCTAAAAAAGATATATTCGCTCTCCGCAGACCCGAACGAAGCTCACACTGCTCTTTCAGGCGTAATTCCCGAGAACGTGGAGCTCGTCACCTTCCCGACAGCAAAGCTTGCCGTAAAGACACTTATTGCCGACCTTGAATCAACGGGATTTCTTCTGATATCGGGAAGGCACTCATTTGCAGATACATTGAGGCTTGAAATAGTACGAAAACTTAATTTTTAGTCCGTTTTCTCAGAAACACACCAAAAATACCGCAGATCGGAATTGAAAGTCCAAACCACAGAAGCGAGAATGGTAAGCATATCTGCCCCATAAGATTCATTGGCAGATGTGAATAATCCCACACCCTCCAACCAAGGAACAGATTTACGACGCACCCCGTCGCGAACTCAACTGCGGTTATTATCAGCGCTCCTCCGAGAGCACGGACAAATAGTCCACGACGGCAAAATCTCTCGTTCAGACGAAAGATAGAAAGCAGACACACTCCACCGCAAAGAGCCATCGTCCAGTGCGAAAAGCCTCTTGCGGCAACCTCAAGAGCATAATATCCGGATCCCCCCACGGCGAACAGCAAGGCATCTTTAGCGAGACGCGTCATTCTCCTTGGGGGGATCTTTTTCTTTTTAATCTTTTGTATATTCATTTTCTTGCCTTTCTTTATTCAAACTCAATATAAGTTTTTTCTAAAGAAAATGCAAAAAAACGAGGGAATTTATGTTATCTTACAGTCTTTCCGTTATAAAAGCTGAGTATCTTCAGCGCCTCGTCGGTCGCCATAAAGCAAAGCGCGCAGCGCTTTCCCGTCCCGTCGGTATAAAGAGCGTAATATCCCCTTTCACATTCGGAATATGGCAGAGCATCAAAGCTCTTTTCGGGCTTGAAGGCAGCTATCGCCTCTCTTCCCTTTTCATCAAGGGGAGCAATAGCAATTGCATCCTTAACGTGAAACTCCGTCAGCTTTTTTGGCTTTGAATTTCCGTATCTTCGCTTGAGACACATAACCCCCGACTCAACGACGTACTTATTATCTATCTTCACAAATCTCCAGCTGCAAAGCACGAGTATCCAGAGAGTGATCGGAATAAGTGCGCCAAGCGGCACTACTTTGAAGACGGTTATCAAAAAGAAGGTAACCAGAACGTAGACAACGTAAAGAAATACCAAAAGCACCGCCCTGAGCTTCAGTGCTCCCTTTATCTTTTTCTCCGAGGCGAATTCATAGCTGTTAAATTCCATATCTTACTCCTTAATTCAGCTTTTTAAGACGCGCGTAGGTAGCCATAAGCTTCTTTGTTCCAACTCTGTCAAACATTATCTCGTAAAGGGTGTCTGCCCCCATAGGCTTAACAGAAAGCACCTCGCCCTCTCCGAAGGTAGCGTGAAGCACCCTGTCCCCCTCACTGAAGGACAGGGTGC